>JBJMPB010000661.1:0-5880 GCA_045803455.1 Gemmatimonadales bacterium
TCCCGCCGGATCAACGATTTCAGCGATGTTCCCGTCATAGCTCCACTGCTGAACTCGTTCACGTCCCAGGAGGCGGGCCAGGATTATGGCGACTACGTGCTGCTGACTGCCGCCGGTCTGACAGTCGCCCACCGTTTGGGAGGACGAACGTCGCTTCGTGGCAGTGTCGGGGCCGAGGAGAGCCAGTCAGTGACGGTGCAAGCATCTCCTGCCAACGGGACTTACCGGCCGAATCCAGCACTGGGCAGTGGAAGCTATGGGGTAGCTCGTCTCGAGCTGGAGCAGGCGAGCGGCGGAATCGCACTGCGTCGCGATCTCCGGGGACAAGTATCGCTCGAGGTGGGCGACGGGCCGGATAATTACGTTCGGGCGGTAGGGCACGGGCTTTGGACCGCCCGATTTGGTGGCAGTGAGCTTCAATCAACCCTGTACCTGGCAGCCGGAAGCAATGGCCTCCCGCCGCACCGGAGCTTTGTGCTCGGTGGACGGGGCACGCTGGTCGGGGAACCATTCCGGGCTTACGGCGGGCGGGAAATGGCCCTGGGCCGATTGGAATGGAGGTTCGAAGTACCGGTGCCCGCTCTTTCCTTGGGCTCTTACGCCTCGACTGGCCAGCATCTAGTGGTGGCGCCGTTCGTCGCCGCAGGGTATGCGGGCCGCCCCTACCAGTCGCTGCCCTGGACTGAGACCGACGGCATTCGGCCGGTCGCTGGAATCGCGGTCGAGTGGCTCATGCGGATCATCCGGCTGGAAGCCGGGATTGGCCTGCGCGATGGCCGGGTGGGCGTCACCATTGATGTGAACCGGGACTGGTGGGGCTTGCTATAGCACCCTTATTTTGCGGCGTGCCTCCGCCCCCAGGAGCTGCCTTCCACCCGCCGCTGTAGAGCAATCATGCAGTTCACCGACGAATGGCTGGTACCCTCCATCGAGACTCTGCTGTCCGATGAGGCCGTCAAGGCCTTGCGGCAGGAGCCGGGACCCGATGCCTCCCTGTGGGACATCCTGGTCGACCGCAAGCTGGCCACCGACGAGCAAATCCTTGGGGCCGTGGCGGCCCGCTTCCGATTGCCGGTAGCCGAGCTCTCCAAGGCGGACTCCAAGCTTACGACGACAGTTCCCGAGCAGCTGGCCCGGCGGTTCAACGTGGTACCCGTGCGCCAGACCGACTCCTTCCTTGAAGTGGCAACCTCCAATCCATTCGACATCGATGCGGAAAAAATGCTGGCCTTCGCCACCGGGCGAGAGGTCCGCATGCTGCTGGGCTCCCCCTCGAAGATTCGCGAGAAGCTGGACGAGATCTATCGCGAAACCGAGACGGCGGTGGCCCGACTGCTCGAAGGCATCAGCGGCGACTTCGAGGTCGAGCAGATCAAGGAGGACGAGGAGAACGCCGCGAGCGAGCAGCAGGCCAGCCAGCGGCCGATTCTCCGGCTGGTCGATACCATGATCGCCGACGGCGTAACCAACCGGGCCAGCGACATCCATATCGAGCCGGTAGAAGGCGGCGTTGTGGTTCGCTACCGCATCGATGGCGTCTTGCGCCAGGTGATGAAAATCCCTCGGAGCGCCGGCGTTCCCCTGATCTCGCGCATCAAGATCATGTCGAAGCTCGATATCGCCGACCGGCTCCGGCCCCAGGATGGAAGAGCCCGGGTCTCGGTAAACGGCGAGGCAATCGATCTCCGGATCTCGACGCTTCCCGCCTCACACGGCGAGAAGGTGGTCATCCGGGTGCTGAATCAGAAAGCCACCACCCTGTCGCTGGACTCTTTGGGACTGAGCGAGGACGAAGAAAAGGGAATCCGGGCCCTCCTGTCGAACAAAGAGGGCATCATCCTGGTGACCGGGCCGACCGGGTCGGGGAAGACGACCACGCTGTACTCCGCTCTGCGGGCGGTTCAGGGCACCGGGGTAAACATCGTGACCGTGGAAGATCCGGTGGAATACCGGCTGGGCGAGAACGTCGTCCAGGTGCAGGTGAACGAGAAGGCTGGACTCACCTTTGCGGCGGCGCTGCGATCCATTCTGCGACAGGATCCCGACGTGGTGCTGGTGGGTGAGATTCGAGACAAGGAAACCGCGCAGATCGCCCTGCAGGCTTCGCTCACCGGCCACCTGGTGCTCTCCACTCTCCACACCAATGATGCGCCCAACACGGTAACCCGTCTGGTCGACATGGGAATGGAGTCGTACAAGATCGCGCCGGCGTTGCGGGGCATAGTCGCCCAGCGGCTGATGCGCCGGCTTTGCAAAAAATGCCGGGTGCAAGCAACCGAGCCGGTAAGCGAGCGGCTGCAGCGGTTCGTTCCTCCCGGTATCACCCTGTACCAGGGGGTTGGCTGCTCCGACTGCTCGATGACCGGCTACCGTGGCCGATTCAGCATCGTGGAAGTCCTCACCATGAATCCCGACCTCGAGCGCCGCATTGCCGATGGCGCCAGCGCGGAAAAGATCGCTGAAGCGGCCCGCAAAGCCGGGATGCGCTCCTTGTGGGGGAGCGGTCTGCGCCATGTGCTGGCCGGCGAATCCACCCTGGAAGAGCTGCTGCGGGTCACCGATGTCCCCCGTGAGGAGGAGCCAGCCGAGCTGCCTCCCGCTCCTCGCCGGGGTCGTTCCGGCCGAATGGAGGCTCCGGCTGCGGTACCGCCTGTCTCGGCCTCGTCAGCGGCTGGCCTCTCCGAGTTCTCCATGGACATGGAGCTGCTCGAGGAGCCCACCGACGTCGATGCCATCGTGGCGGGCGGAAGGGGTCAAGGCGCCTGTGTGCTCCTGGTGGAAGATGAGGAACAGCTCCGCCGGGTGATGAAGGACCTGCTGCAGCGGGAGGGTTATCGGGTGGCCGAAGCCAGGGATGGGATTCAGGCACTGGATGAGGTCGACCGGTTCGCCCCTGATGTGATCATTCTCGATCTCAATTTGCCGGGTCTGGACGGGTACGGCGTATTGGCCCAGCTGCGTTCGCGCCCGGCCACGCGCGACATTCCGGTTATGGTCCTGACCGCCAAAGGTGACGAAGACAACGAGGTGCGGGTGTTCGAGCTGGGCGCCGACGATTTCGTGACAAAACCTTTCCGGGCCCGGGCTCTTACCGCGAGACTCGAGGCGGTGTTGGGCCGCCGCCGAGCCTGAGCAACCCGTAACCCAGAGCCATTCTCCGCCGCAAGCAACCTCTATTCAACCCATTCTGATAATCCACCCGGCCACCTCGAAGCTGGCGCGGATCCCGGAAGCGGATAACTGTTAAGCCATGTGTTCTGAGTTGTTTGCTCGACGGCTTCAGGGATGACAGCGATTCGCGCCTCGCTGGTCGACGTCTACGTTCTCCGTGGGGTCGGAAGCTCGCTGCAGTGCCTGGCCCTTCGGCGGGCGCCCGGTGGACGCTGCCCGGGTTCATGGGAGAGCGTTCACGGCCACATCGAGCCGGCCGAACGGCCCACTCGGGCGGCCGAGCGCGAGCTGGAAGAAGAGACGGGCCTCATTGCCGCTCGGCTCTACAACCTGAGCCGGGTGGAACTGTTTTACCAGCACCGGAGCGATGAGGTTGCGCTGGTACCCGTGT
Organism: Gemmatimonadales bacterium; assembly: GCA_045803455.1. Lineage (GTDB taxonomy): Bacteria > Gemmatimonadota > Gemmatimonadetes > Gemmatimonadales > GWC2-71-9 > CAVVWJ01. Next base: position 3,563 of record JBJMPB010000661.1, read on the forward strand.
TCGCCGCCTTCGTGGCGGACGATGCGGCCGTGCGGCTCGGGCCGGAGCACGACGGGTTCGAGTGGCTCAGTCCGGCCGCCGCCCGAGCCCGGTTCGCCTGGCCTCGGGAGCGCCGCGCCCTCGACGACATCGAAATCCTGCTGATCGAGGGAAACGCCGGCGCGGTCGACGACGTGTTGCGGGTATGCTGAGCCCATTTCTGCTTCCCCTCTTGACGATCTGGTCTCCTTTCCTGGGCAAGGCTGCGCCGTGCATCAGGCCCACCCGTGCCGGCACTCAGGTCCAGGGTGAGGTGCGGGTCTGCCCGGGCCGCTATCGGATTGCCGACACCAACGAGCAAGGCATCATCATCGCCGCGGCCTCGGGCACCCGGATCGATCTGACGGGAGTGATTCTGGAGAGCGGCGACTCGGTGCCGGGTCGCTTCGTAGGCGCTGGTATCACCAGCCGGGGCGTGGACGCCGTTACCATCACGGGCGGTGCCATCCATGGCTACCGGTACGGTATCCGCTTGGAGGGTGGCCGGTCGCATCGGGTCAGCGGCGCCGATCTCTCCGGCAGCCGGGATCAGGGCGTGCGCTCCACGCCGGCTCGGCCGGAGGCCGCGGACCACCTGAACCTGACTCGGGCGGACAGTTTCGAGCGGTATGGCGGCGGCATTCTGCTCCGGCGAACCAGCGGAACCAGCATCACCGGGGTCACTGCCCGAGCCGCTCAAAACGGGATCGCACTTATGGAGGTGCGCGACAGCTACATCGCCGACAACGATGTGTCGGCGAACAATGGTTGGGGCATTCACCTCTGGCGCTCGGCCCGCAACGTCATTGCCCGGAATCGCGCTGACCATACCCGCCGCTGTGAGTCCCAGGTACCGGCTGGGGATTGCGGCGCGGCGGCCTTGCTCGTTCGCGACGCAAGCGACTCCAACACCATCGTCGACAACGATCTCAGCGCATCGAGCCTGGGCCTTCTTCTCGCCGGAGACCCGAAGGCAATGGAGCCATCGGTCGGTAACCTGGTGTACCGCAACGACGCCTCAGCCGCCTTGCGGGCCGCGTTCGTTTCGTCCTTTGGGTGGAACAATCTCTTTCTGGACAATCGGGCGGACAGCACCGTCATCGGAATCAGGCTGACGCACTCGGGCGGGTCGACGGTCAGGGGCAATACCATCATCGGCGCCCGAACGGCCGGCATCGTCAGCGAAAACGGCAACGATAACGTGATTCTGGGAAACGTGGTGATCGGCGGAAGTGTGGGGATCCGAGTGGCTGCGCCGGCTCAGCAGGGTGATTCCAGTCAGCGTTATCGAATCGACGACAACCGGCTGTCGCGACTGGAACAGGGCATCGTGATGGAGCATACCACCCGGTCGCAAATCCGGGGAAACATCTTTGACGGCGTGGGGGACGGATTGGTGGTGGACGGGGACGGCCACGCCAGCGAGGTGACCGGGAACATCTTTCTTCGAGCGTCCCGCTGGTTCATCGAGGCCCCGGATCTGGCGGCCGGCGGCAACTATTGGGCAACGGCGGACGCGTCAACCGCAACCGCCAAGGTGAAGGGCCGGATCAGCGTGCTCCCGTGGAAGCCGGCCAGCGCGGCAGGCTACTGAAGGATCTCCTTCGCTACGGTCCGCAGGTCCCTCGGGTTGAATGGCTTCCTTACCCGGCGGATCGGTAGCTCCGTGAAGGTCGGGGGCAGCTCCTCTTCACCTCCGCACGCAACGACCAGCCGGCTTCGAGCCTGGGGACAGGTGTGGAGCAGCACGTGCGCGAACGGCTCGGCCGACCCGGTCGGCATCCGCACATCCGCGATGATCATGTCGTATTCTCCCTCTTGCGCCAATCTGAGGGCCTGTTCTCCCGACCTCACTGATTCAACCGCGTGCCCGTCCGGGGCGAATAGCGCGCGGACCAGACGATGCACCGCCGGATCTTCGTCCACCACGAGAATGCGCCGGTGTGATCGACCATTCTCCGGGCCTTGCGCGGCAGCTCCCGCCGGCAGGTCGGTTTCGTAGACGGGCAGGCTAATCCGGAACTCGGCTCCGGTGTCGCCCGGCTGCTCGTAGGTGAGATCTCCGCCATGCGCCTTTACCAAGCCGTAGCTGAGCGAGAGCCCCAACCCGGTGCCCTCTCCGGGCGCTTTGGTGGTGAAGAACGGGGTGAAGAGGTATGGCGCCAGGTGCTTCGGCACTCCAGGACCGTTGTCTCGGACTCGCAGCACCGCCTCTCCCTCTTCCCGGCTGGTGAGCAGGGTGATCCGCCGGTCCTGCTCGGACGGAAGACTGGTAACTGCCTGCACGGCGTTGGTGATCA
>JBJMPB010000080.1:0-3347 GCA_045803455.1 Gemmatimonadales bacterium
GAAGCGGTGGCTTGAGCACTGATCGCGGAGGTCACGGCGCAACGGTCGCCATCGCCCACACCCGGGAGCGGCACCGCTCGCCCGAGCGGGTGCTGGCGCTGGTGCGCGAGGCGGTCGATCACCTGGGAGGGATCAGCCGCTTCGTTCGGCCGGGCCAGACCGTGCTGATCAAGCCGAACCAGACGGTCTACTACTCCGCGGAGGAGGGATGCACCACCGATCCGCTCGTGGTGGGAGCATTGATTCGGCTGGCGCGCGAGGCTGGGGCAGCCCGGGTGCAGGTAGCCGAATCCAGCGGCGAGCTGTTGTCCTCCATTGACTGCATGCGGGTAACCGGGATGGCCGCCGTGGCCGAAAAGCTCGGCGCTGAGTTGATCGATCTGGGCAGCGACAAGGTTCCCAACCGCACGGTTCCTGTTCCAGAGGGCAGAGTTCTGCGGTCGGTTCCACTCCCGGAGCCGCTGCTGGACGCCGACGTCATCATCGACGTACCCAAGGCGAAGAACCACCACATCGAGCCGATCACCGGCGCGCTCAAGAACTGGGTGGGGGTCGTCAATCAGAAGTGGCGGTTGCACCACCATGGGGACGAGGAGCACATCCCGCGCTTCATGGACATCATGACGGTGAGCCGGCCGTCACTCTGTGTGGTAGACGCTTTGATCGCGGGAGAGGGTGACGGTCCCATCGCCAATCTGCCCCGCTGGTGCGGCTGCATCGTGGCATCAGCCGACCCGGTTGCCACCGACGTGACCATCGCCCGGCTGCTGGGGCGCGACTGGACCCGGCTCCAGTTCGCCAAGGCCGCCGAGCAACGCGGTCTAGGTGTGAGGGAGCCGATCGAGTATGTGGGTGTTCCGCTCGAGCAGGTCGCCTTCCAGGCCTGGCCCGGTCACGAGGGTTTCGACTACCTGCCGATCAATCTGCTGGTGGGATCGGGGGTGACGCTGGCCGGAACCACGGGGCACGTGAAGAGCGTGCTGGACAGCATGCTCCGGCGGGGGGAGCTCAACCAGGTGATCTGGCTCCGGGGCACTCCCACCATCATGATCGGCGAGGTGGACGATCCCAACTTCGAGGAGCATCTCCGGGAGGGGCCGTACGTCGTCTTCGACGACAGCGCCAAACCGAAGTATAGAGACGATCCCCGGGTTCACTTCGTGCCGGGCCATCCGGTGCTCCGAACCGCGATGCCCGAATTGCTGAAAGGCCTCGGCGTCAAGCTGCCGGCCAACCTGGCGCAGCGCTGGCAGCAGTTCGAGCGGCGGGGGATGCACGAGCTGCAATACGGCTCGCGCTCCCGACGGATGCAGGTGGTCGGCTCGCCGCTGGTGCTGGCCAGTCTCCTTGCCGGAGGTGCGTTCGCGCTTCGGCGCTGGATTCAGCGACGGAGCACGATGCAGCGTTAGCCGGGGTCGGGACTTGACTCGGGCTTGATGGGGCAGCTCCAGCTTGTAGGAAACTGGTAGCTTGGCGCTCACCCCCGAGAGAATCCCATGAGCCTCAGACATCGCAGTTACCCCGGGCGTTGGTACCAGCTCTCCGCGACCGCGCTCCCACTAGCGGTTTTCCTCAGCCTCTTTGGCTGCGCCGATCCGACCGCGTCTTCGGATGGCGGAACTGCGCCGGGGCTCAGCCTCCTGGCCGCCACGATGCCTTCGTCGTTCCGCCAGGTCAGTGTCGGTATGGGGCATATCTGCGGAGTGACCCCGACCAATCTCGCCTACTGCTGGGGCAGCAACGATCAGGGCCAGCTCGGAATTGGTTCCACCAGCAGCTTGCCGCAGCGAAGCCCCCAGGCTGTCACCGGAGGGCTGCGATTCAAGCAGGTGAGCGCGGGGTTCCAGCATACCTGCGGAGTCACCACCCAGAATCGGGTGTACTGCTGGGGCTGGAACTTCGATGGAGAGGTGGGCGACGGTACCGGATATCCCATCAACATCCGCCGGCTCACGCCGGTACCGGTGGGAGGCGTTCGGCGCTTCACTCAGGTGCGAGCTGGACATCACACCTGTGCGATCGAGGCCGGAACCAATGCGGCTTTCTGCTGGGGGTACAATGTTTTCGGCCAGTTGGGCGACGACAGCAGGAATACGCAGTGGAGGCCCACTCGGGTAAAGGGCGCTCTCCACTTCCGGCAGATCAGCATTGGAGTCGACCACACCTGCGGAGTCACCACCACCAATGTTGGCTATTGCTGGGGACAGAACTTCTGGGGTACCTATGGCAACGGCTCGACGGTGGGAGAATCCCACCCGGTGCGAGCCGGAGGTCTGCTGCGCTACACCATGCTTCAGGCCGGCCGCTATCACACTTGCGGGTTGACTACCACCGGTCGGGCACACTGCTGGGGTCACAATTCACGCGGCCAGCTGGGTGACGGCAGCTTTGACGACCACATCGTGCCACGGCCTGTTTCCGGCGGCTTGACGTTCGACCATCTCAGTGGACCGGATGAGCATGTCTGCGGCGTGACCTCGGAGAATCTGGCCTATTGCTGGGGCGACAACTCTGCCGGCGCCATTGGCGACGGCACGATACGAGTCGACCGCCCGACACCCACCGCGGTGACTGGTGGTCTCCGATTCAGCGGAGTGTGGGCGGGTCTGTTCCAGACCTGCGGTGTTACGCCGGAGCAGCGGGCCTACTGTTGGGGCAGCGGAGCCTATTCGCCGAGCCCAACCCCGATCGGGGACTCCAGCTGAGCAGGACCTGACCCAGGCAATCAGGACTGCGGTGCCGGCGCCTGACTCAGCTGCTTGACCAGATCGTACCAATAAGCCGCCGCTTCGTGGTAGGCCTTCACCCCGATCCGCTCGTCCCGGCCGTGGGCCCGGATGTCGTCGATCCGCTCGAACACGGCGGACACGCCGTACACCGGAATTCCCGCGTTCCTTACGTACAGCCCGTCGCTCGCGCCGGTCGACATCTCGGGCACGATCACCACACCGGGCCACATCTTCTTGGCCAGCGCGCTGGCCGGCTCGATCACATCGGGCCGGAGCGGCGAGGCCGGGCTCAACGTGGGCGGCCGCTCGCGGGAGATGTGAATACCGGTGTCGGCCAGCACCCGCTTGATCGTCGCCTCCACCGAATCGGGCGGCTGGTCGGGAAGAATCCGGCAGTTCACCGTGGCGCGGGCCAGCTGGGGCAGGGCATTGTCGGCGTGTCCCGCAAAGAGCCGGGTGGCCACGCAGGTGGTCCGGAGCAGCGAGTTGTAGTAGGGCGCCGCCGCGGAGAGCCGCCGCGCCGCTTCCGGATTGCCATTCCTTGCTACAGCTCGCATGTCGGCGCCGAGCGCTTTGGGCTCCGTCGCCGCGGTCTTGGTGAAGTACTCCCGCGTGGTC
>JBJMPB010000140.1:0-3213 GCA_045803455.1 Gemmatimonadales bacterium
AACCAGCGAGGCGCTCGTGGTGGCCATGGCGGCGCAGCGCGTGACCGGAGGCGGAAATCTGATGAGTGACACTGGTGAGAACGCCGCGACCCGTCTCTGGCGGGACCGAGTGCAGCTTCGTGAGCAGGAGCGGGACGAGGCTCAAATCCGCGCCCGGCTCGCGGAGGAGAAGGTCGCCGCCCTCACAGCCGAGAATGACCGGCTTGCGCACGAGAAGTCTCGTATGGGCGAGCAGGGCAACCGGCTTGCCGGCGAGGTGGCGCGCCTTACTGCTCAGAATGAGCGGCTTACGGCCGACATCGCGGGCCTGCGCGCCCTACGTGCTGCCGAGGCGACCTGCTCCGCCTCGGAGACGGAACAGCAGATGAAGGACCTCAAAACCGCGCTGCTGGCCCTGCTGGATCAATCGAGCGGGAGCAGCCTTCATTGACTTCGCGCCGATCGCGGCGGCTGATTCAGGTGGAGGCATGGGGGAGGGCGCATGCGGCACAGAACCGAGGCTAAGGGCCTTGTTCGGTGCATCGTCTCCATCAGCGTGATCGGGACTGGATTTACCGTGCTGCTGGACATGCTCGCCAACGCTACCGAGGCACCCGCAACGGTGCGGGCCCTTGTCGTCCACGGCAGCGCAGGTGTCTTCGCCTGTGCCGGGGTGGTGCTCTATCGGGTGGTGAACCCAGATTGAGCCGGAACTCAGCGACTGCGACCTAACCGCAAAATGCGAGCCATCCGCGAACTGAAGCCAAACGATACTCATTGGCAGCGCGTCTGCGACCGGCTCACCGACGCGGTCCTGTTCGCTGCTGGCCAAGGTGAGACACGCCAACCGATGCGCCAAACCATTTATGACGCTCTGGAAGATGTGTTCGGCGATAACTTCACACCCAATGAGCTGGAGCGCTTGGCCGACGTGATCCTGAAGGCGCTGCGAGGCGCTGATCTATCCCTGGACAAGACCGCGAACCGGGAGCCCGCATGCTCAAATCAGAGCTGATCGAGAAGATCGCTGCCCAGAACCCGCACCTCTATCGCCAGGACGCGGAGAAGATCGTGAACACCATCCTGGACACGATCACGGCGGCGCTGGCGCAGGGCGACCGGGTCGAGCTGCGCGGCTTTGGCGTGTTCACGGCCAAGACGCGCAAGCCACGCACCGGACGCGATCCACGCGACGGCGCGAAGGTTGCGGTGCCTCAGAAAGTGACCCCGGCCTTCAAGACCAGCCGGGACATGCATCGGCGGCTCAACCCGAGCGAGGAATAGGGCTCGTCGCGATGACCCCTTTTCCCGAGTCCGCTGTCCTCGGCTGGGTCTTGGGCCTCACCATAGCCGTTCTTGTGATCGGCTGTATGATCGTCGGCCTCATCGCGCGCTATTGGCCGTACAAGAAACGGTAGCAAAAAAAGCGTCCGCCCGTTCACCGGCGGCGGTCGTAGTCTCTCGTTCTAGCGTATTCCGGCACGTCCTCCCGGCCCCACCGGGGCCCGCCGCCGTGGGTCACATAGGCCAGCAAGTAGCCGACCGCGCCCGCAATGAGGAGGGCGGTGAGCGGGTATTGCTCAACCGGACGGCTCACGGCCTGCGCGCCCTCGCTGATGTAGCGGCCCGCCTCCGGATAGCGATCCAATCCATCGCGGACGTAACGCGCACTCCGCGCGTAGGTGTCCTGGGCCAGCTCGGAGGCGCTCTCGGCGACGTTCCGCACTGCCTCAGTGGCTTGTCCGACGACGCCCTCGGGTGTTGCGCCACTTGCGGGTGCTACTTGTGTCGGTTGGGTTGCTGCACCTGGTGTTCTGTCGTCTGCCATGCCGCCCTCCGCTGAAGGATCGCTCTCGCCCGCGGTGAACGCGCGTTGCAGGACGGCGTTTCAGAAGCGGCGTCGGAAGCCGTCGCACGCGGCCCCGGACGCGCCCGACGATGTCTGATGGGGCTGGTGAATGAGATCGCGTGCGCTATGGTCTCCCTGAGGGGCCGCTGACGGAGACCCCACGATGAAACGAGTTTTGCTTCTGGCCGCTTCGGCTCTGGTGCTGATGGCGTTCGTGCCTGAACCGGCCGATGCCCAAGGCCGTCGCTTCGGGGTCCGGGGTGGCGTGGTGCGCGGCCCCGTTTATGCCTACCCGCGCGGCTACTACGGCTACCGGCGGGGCTACCGGCCTGGCGTGGGAGCCGCAATTGGCTTGGGGCTCGGGGCCGCCGCGCTCGGGGCCGCCGTCGCCGCGCCCTATTACGGCTATGGCTATGGCTATGGCGGCGATCCCTGCCTGCGCCAGCAGCAGGTGGTGGACGCGTGGGGCTACGCCCGATGGACCTATGTCCGCGTGTGCTAGAAGCGGTTACTTGTCCACCGGCGCGTTGCGTCATACATCCCGGCCCGTTAACCACAATTGCTAACATCAGGTTAACGGGACCGGTCGCTTTCTATCTGGCCGGGCGAGGGACGGCACGCGGTCGTGGAGGCGTTGTTGGGAGTGAAGGTGATGAACGGACCTGCCGTGCTCGTGGTCGAAGATGTGCCCCAGACCCGTGCCACAGCCGTCCAGCTGTTCCAGGACCTCGGCTGTGAGGTGTTCGACGCCTACAATGGTCATAGTGCGCTGACGATCCTCGAGGCTCATCCCGAGATCCAGGTCCTGTTCGCTGATGTGCGCATGCCGGGCATGAGCGGCCCCGAGCTGGCCCAAGTGGCGCGCCGCCTCCGGCCCGATCTCAGGATTGTCCTCACCTCAGGGTATGTGAGCCGGGACGACGTCCCGGATGGCATCCCGTTTGTGCCAAAGCCCTGGCGCACAGCGGACCTGGTCGACATCGTTCGTCGTGCTCCCACAAAGGGGAGGTGGGGTCCAGGAAGGGCAGCTTGAGAAGCGCGGACAGGCCGGATTAGGGCTCCTGCGCAAGCTCAACCGCTTGGAATGTCATCAAGGAGCTGGTGAGAACGGTCGAGGACCTGGCCTGACTGCTCCAGCGTCGCTTCAGCTTCTTCGATCTGCTGATTGGCCTCCTCGGCCGACTGCTGAGCCTTCTTGACCAGCTCCCGCCCACGCGCGATCGCCTCCGCTGCCTCGCTGAATTCGCGAGCTTCGGGCCGACGATCGTGCGCTCTGTTCATGACTGCTTCCGCATCTCGGCCTAAACCAGCCCTGTCGAGTGCGGTCTAGTGGACATTTTGTCCCGTGGGAGCGCGGCATGACCGGTTTTAGGCAGCTGACCCGT
>JBJMPB010000144.1:0-4441 GCA_045803455.1 Gemmatimonadales bacterium
GGGCAACCGAGGATGTGGCCGACACATTGCGCGCGGGGGTTGAAAGCGCTCAGACCATGGCTCAAGCGATGCAGGAGGCGGTATCCAACAGCTTCAGTACCTTCTCGGAGCTGGCCCGTCGCTCCACGGGACAGACCCTCGACCAGCCGGACGGCACCGCCCGAGGGCTGACGGAGGAGGCCGCGCGCAACCTGCGGGCTGTGGCGCAGTCCAGCACGGCCTTGACGCGCGGCCTGCAAGACGTGTCGCGTGAGGTGGTCACCCGCAGTCAGCAGCGCCTGCAACGCAACCTCGACGGCTTGCAGGCTCTGGCCCGCTGCCGCACAATGACCGACTTCGTCGAGGTGCAGAGTTCGCTGCTGCGGGACAACCTGGAGCAGACGGTCGAGAACAGCCGGCGCATCGCCGAGCTCACGATCCAGATGGCCGACGAGGCCGTCCGCTCAGTGACGGTGCAGGCGGAGAGAACCGCCCAGCACCTCAATCGTGCGGCCTGAGCCTCTCGGATTTCGATAAGAACGCTCCCGGCTTACCGGCCGGGAGCGATGGCCCCTGTGAGGGTCCAGAGCTTAAACTTGAGATTCTCGGAACATCTGCAGGTTCGATCTGCCATCCAGTGCTGGTCTAGCGGTTCTCGGACAGCCTCTTCGCCGCAGCGGGTTGCAGTTTGTGCCACTCTGGTCATTTGCTGATGCTTGGTGCAATCCAGGTGTCCTCCACTTCCTTCTGCTGAGGCTGGGCGGAAGTGACCTGAGGCCTACACTCCTCACCCAGAGCAGGTTGCTTGCCATGATGCCCTTGTACTATCTCCACATCCGAAACAGTGACAAGCTTGAGATAGATCCGGACGGCACAGAGCTGCCCGACCTGGATGCCGCAGTCGTCGAAGCTCTGAAAGTGGCACGGGAGCTCGTGGGCGAAGTGGATGACCTGGGGCGCGATGCGGTTATTGAGATCGCTGATGGATCCGGCGAAACAATCCTCACCGTGCCATTCTCGGATGCAGTGCGAGCGCATTAGAAATGCGGATTATGCCATTTCCCAACGCATGCGTGGTTTGCCTCACCTATCCTGCGGTTTGGGCTGCAAGCCTGCCGCGACCGCAATCTGCACCAGCTCGGGTAGGCTTTGAGCGCCCAGCCGTTCCATGATGCGGGCCCGGTGCGCCTCAACCGTCCGCGGGCTGAGCCCAAGGTCCCGTGCAATCGTCTTGTTGGTTCCTCCGGCCAGAAGCCCGTCCAGCACTTCCCGCTCGCGCGGCGGCAGTGCCGCAATGAGTGCTCTCACCCGCTCAGTGGCTTGGTCCCGCTCGGCTCTCTCGCGGATGGTCGCCTGAGCCGAGGCGAGCGCATCCAGAAGCTGTTCAGGGCGATAGGGCACATCGAGAAAATCGACCGCTCCCGCTTTCATCGCCCGGACCCCAATCGCGACATCCCCTTGGGCTTTGCCGATCACGATCACCGGCAGGCCCGCACGCCGCGTTTTCAGCTCTCTGGGGATGGTCAGCTCGCCCGTCGCGGGATCGCGGATGTCGAGCACCACACAGCCGGGCACCAGCACCGGCGCCACCTCCAAGAAGGCCTGCGCCGCGGCGAACATCTTCACCTCATACCCGGCGCCTTGGAGCAGAAGGCACAGCTCCCGTCGTGAGGTTTCATTGCTGTCGACCACGTAGACTGTCGATCCATCATGCTGGGTGATGTCCTTGGCAATCCCGGCAATCCGCTGAATCTTCTGGTGCTCGTCGAAGATCGGGAACCCGGTGGCATGGATGTGGCGCATGCTCCCATCCGGCCGAACAATCCGGTACTCTTGGACCACGGTGTCGCCCCGCAGCACCCGATCAGTGGCCTGGAGCGCACGCTCGCGATCCTCTGGGTGGAGGGTTTCGGCCCATTGGTCTCGGTGCTGGAACATCTCCGCTGACCAGCCCCAGACGCGCTCGAAGGCAGGGCTGACGTACTCCATCTGCAACGTCTCGGCATTCATGATCCAGAGCATGTCGGTCGAGTGCTCGGCGAACTGCCGGAAGCGTGCTTCGCTCTCCCGCAGGGCCGTTTCTGCCCGAGCTCTGAGGACGGACGTCCAGGTGCGTTCGGCTACCTCCTGCACAAGCGTCGCTTCATCGTCACGCCAGTGACGGGGCTCAGATTGATGAACGAAGAGCGCCGCAACCAGGCGGCCGTCGCGAATGAGCGGTGCGATGATGCTGGCCCGCTTGTTGGTGCGGAGGAACTCGGCGGCAACCCGCTCCTCTGCGGTGCGAGCATCCGTCGATGCATCGTCGATGCGGACTGTGTGCCCCGCCCGCAGCTCGCTCTCGATGAGTGGCCCGAAGTCGCTCACGCGGTACTGGCCGGCAAAGGTGGGGGTTGCGCCTTCGGTCCAGTCGCGCTCGACGGTAAAGGACCCGCCCGTCTCGTGGAACTCGGCATACCCGACGCGGCTGACCTTCAAGTGCCGGCCGAGCATTTCGGCTGCCATGGCCATGACACCACTGGCTTCGGGGATCCCACGTAGTCGGGTGCTCAGATCGACCAGGAACCGGAGCCGCTGCTCACCAAACACCCGCTCGGTGGTTTCATGGATGATGATGAGAACGCCCCCTACATCGCCGCTCTCGGCCATGACGGGGCTGAACGAGGCGTTCCACCATGTCTCCTCAGGATAGCCCTTTCGCTGCACAATCCAAACAGGCACGTCTTGGACATACGTTGCCTCCCCACGACGCGCCTGCGTGACGACCGGCGAGGCAACATTCCAGATTTCGGCCCAAGCCTGCGGCAGTGGCTGCCCAAGCGCCTCCGGTCTGATGCCGCGCAGCGGCAGACAGGCATCATTGTAGAAGGTGATCAGCTCCGGCCCCCACAGCAGATAGGTAGGCATCTTGGATCGAAGCACATTGCTGAGCGTGACGCAGAGTGAGGGCGGCCAAGTCTCGACAGAACCGAGCGGAGAAGCAGACCAGTCATACGCCTGGATGCGAGCACCCATGGTGCCGGTATCGATCAGAAAAGGCATGGTGCTCAAACCGCGGACCTCCTGTCTTCACGGTCGATCACGACAGTCCGATCTTGGCCATTTTGTGCTGCCTTGTATGCCCCGGGAGTATAAGCCCCCGTTGCGGGTCACGGGAGACGATGATCGGACGCGCCGGAAGCGGATCTCAATCCGTGGCATGGTCCATATTCCTACGTCGTATTACGCCGACATAACGGCGCGTGTGCGCCAGTGGCGCAGGGCTTGCCGGCATGGCCGGGCCCACAGCAAGTGATCATTGGACCGGAGAACGCGCTCGGACCGTGGTCGTTCAATTAAGGATAATATCTTACAACAGGCGGCGTGGTATCATGGAGCGGGATCTCGTCCTGCGGTGGGCAGCGAGAGCCAATGACTTGAGGCCAGAATGGGCCAGGAACACTTTGAGGCGGGACGGAGCCTTGGCTTCGAAATCAGGAACCCGCAGCGTTTCGCGCACAACATGGCCCGGCTGGTCGAGGAAGCCGGCAAGGCATCCCTAGTCTTACTGCGGCCTCATGCAACCAGGCCGACGCCTTTCACCCTGCACAATGAGCTCGCCCCGGTTCTCAGAACATTGGGCCAGCTCCAACGCGCCTGGGTGCAGCAGCCTCACAGGGTCCTAGAAGCCCAGGTTGCGCTCTGGAACAACAGTTTGGAATTGTGGCATTCCTCGATGCGCCGGTTGATGGGGTTGAAGAACGGGCACGCAAAGCCAATGGCCTTCCCGCTCTCCCCAGACCCCCGGTTTCAGCATCCCGCTTGGTCAGACAACCCCTACTTCGACCTGCTGCGGCAATCCTACCTGATCACCTCGCACTGGGCCGAATCCCTGGTCAATTCGGTTGAAGATCTCGATCCCCCCACCCGGAGCAAGGCTCGGTTCTACCTGACGCAGATCATCAATGCGCTTGCGCCATCGAATTGGGTGTTCACGAACCCGGAGCTGCTCCACGAGACCTTCGCGTCCGATGGTGAGAACCTGGTGCGGGGCATGCAGCTTCTGGCCGAAGACATCGAGCGCGGCAGCGGTCACCTTAAAATCCGGCAGACCGACGCAACGAAGTTCAAGGTTGGCCAGAACCTGGCGATCACCCCGGGGAAGGTGATCTACCAGAACGCTGTGATGCAGCTGATCCAGTACGAAGCCACAACAGAGCAGGTCCTGAAGCGCCCGCTCCTGATCGTGCCGCCCTGGATCAACAAGTACTACATCCTCGATCTCAGCCCTGAGAAGGCATTTGTCAAATGGGCGGTGGACCACGGCCAGACGGTGTTCGTGATCTCCTGGGTCAACCCCGGGAAGGAACTCGCCGGCAAATCCTTTGAAGACTACATGCGCGAGGGCATTCTGGAGGCGTTGGGCGCGGTCGAGCAGGCCACCGGCGAGCGGGCGATCCATGCGCTCGGCTACTGCGTCGGC
>JBJMPB010000161.1:0-9630 GCA_045803455.1 Gemmatimonadales bacterium
GGTGATGGCCGAAGGCGATTACGTGGTGTTGCACTGCCGTCAGGAATGGCCGGGCGGCCCGGAGTGGGCCGGTATCGACATCTTCCGCCTGGATGGTGATGGCAAAATTGTCGAGCACTGGGACGTGCTGCAGATGGTACCGGAAACTTCGGCCAATCAGAACACGATGTTTTGAGCGACGAGCTGACGAGGGGAATCGAACCCCTAACCTGCTGATTACAAATCAGCTGCTCTGCCAATTGAGCTACGTCAGCGCACTGCCGGAAAGCTAGCTCGCTCGCTTGATCCGGACCACCTCGACCGAGCCATCCTGCTTATCTCGAACCTCCCAGCCGGCTGCTCGGAGCAGCTCACGGATCCGATCTGCTTCGGCGAAATTTCGAGCCGTCTTCTGGTCCTTCCGCCTCTTGGCCCAGCCCAGGGCCCATTGCTCGGCGGCAGCTACATCGCCCGGGGGCGTTTCCGCCAACTGCCGAGTTTGGTCCGCCGGCTCGTCGCCCTCAACTTTCATGATGGTTACCTGACTGGCGACGCCGAGCACGCCCTCCACTTTCTGCCAGGCCGCGAGGGCCGCCGGACCGGGCCGATCGCCACTGTCCATGGCTGCGTGCCCTTCATTCATATAGGCGAACACCGCGGCCACAGCCCGGGGCGCGTTGAGATCATCGTCCAAGGCCGCCGCTACGTCCTGAGTCAACCGCTCCGCCGCCGCCTGAAACCGCGGTGAATCCTGACCGGCCCGGCTTTCCAGCAGCCGGTTCTGAAACTCGCCCAGCCTGCGCGATGCCTCCTGCGCCCCTGCCAGCCCCTCGTCGGTCAAATCGAGCTTCTGCCGGTAATGGGTCTGGAACATGAGCAACCGGATGGCGCCGGCATCGACGCCATCCTGCCGGAGGTCGCGCGGGGTGGTAATGTTGCCGAATCGCTTCGACATCTTGGTGCCGCGGATGTTGAGGAACTCGCCGTGGAGCCAGTACCGGGCAAAGAGATCCTGCCCGGTGTACGCGCAGCTTTGCGCGATCTCGTCCTCGTGATGGGGGAAGATCAGATCCACCCCGCCGGCGTGGATATCGAGCACGTCGGTGCCCCAATGCCCGTGCAGGAGTGCAAGCGCCATGGCCGAGCACTCGAGATGCCAGCCGGGCCGGCCCCGGCCAAAGGGCGCCTCCCACGCGGCGGCCACCTCTTCATCCTCCGGCTTGGCGGCCTTCCAGAGTGCGAAATCGCGGGCATCTTCCTTGGCGTACTCGTCAGTGCTGACCCGCTCGCTGGCGCCGGTCTTGAGCTCGCGCATGTCGATCCGCGACAGCTTGCCGTATTGAGGGAACCGGGCAATGGAGAAGTAGACCGACCCATCGTCCCCCTTGTACGCAATGCCCTTCTTCAGCAGCCCCTCGACCAGCGCAATCATCTGAGGGATGTAGTCGGTGGCTCGGGGATAGGCCGACGCCTCCCTGATCCGCAGGTACTGCCGATCCTCGTGAAAGGCATCGATGTAATGCCGAACGTATTCCCGGAGCGGCTTCCCTGCCTGTTTGGCGCCGTTGATCGTTTTGTCGTCCACGTCGGTGATGTTCATGACGTGAAAGACGTCGTAGCCACTGGCCTCCAGCCAGCGCCGAAGCAGGTCCTCGAACAGGAAGGTCCTGAAGTTTCCGATGTGGGCGTAGTTGTAAACCGTGGGACCACAGGTGTAGAGCGACACCCGGCCCCGTTGCAGCGGCTCGAAGGGCTCGACTTGGCGGCTCAGTGTGTTGTAGAGGCGGAGCGCCATCAGCCGGCGGCTCCGCTGGCGGCCGCCGCAATTGCCTCGCCCTCGGCCCCACCCTTGATGGTGACGTGCACCCGGCGCTGCTGGAACGGACTCTCTACCGACTCGCGGGCGAAGCGATTGATCAGCCGGCGGCGGAACTCGCGTGCCACGGCCCACTGCGAGCCCGGCTGAGTCTTGAGCAAGGTCCGGATCACCACGGCATTGTCGGTCATCGACTCCACCCCGAGCACCTCGACCG
Source organism: Gemmatimonadales bacterium (assembly GCA_045803455.1). Lineage (GTDB taxonomy): Bacteria > Gemmatimonadota > Gemmatimonadetes > Gemmatimonadales > GWC2-71-9 > CAVVWJ01. The sequence continues at coordinate 2,013 of JBJMPB010000161.1, forward strand.
CCCCATCGAGCTGCAGGCACCATTTGGGATCGGTGGAGAACTGGGCCGTCTCATCCCGCACCACACCGATGATCCGGTCTACGTCCTCACTGTAGGGTACGGAGACGTCCACCACTGCCCGGGCCCAGTCTCGGGTCTTGTTGCTTACCACGGTGAGCTGGCCGTTAGGGATGACGTGCCTGGTTCCCTCCAAGTCCCGGAGCACCACCACACGAAGGGTCATCTTCTCGACCACGCCGTTTTTCCCCGCCGCTTCGATGACATCGCCCACGGCGAACTGGTTCTCCAGCAGGATGAAGAAGCCGGAGATGATATCGCGCACCAGACTTTGAGCGCCGAAGGAGATGGCCAGTCCCAGGATGCCGGCGCCTGCCAGGATTGGCGCGATGTTGATGAAGGCATTGAAAGTGAGGAGCACCGCCACGGTTACGATCACCACCCTGCCCATGCTCCGGAGCAGCTGGGCGACGGTGCGACCCCGCTTTTCCCGCAGGGTGGTGACGGAATCGTCGCCGTCGTCCACCGACTTCTCGATGCGCCGGGCGGCGAGCTTGACGGCACGAAGCGCCAACCAGGCGAGCAGCCAGATGCCGAGTACCCGAACGCCACTCCGAATGACGAACTCGCCGTCGATCGACAGAGCGGCGGCGATGCGATCGATGATGTCGTTGATCGAGGCCAGCAAATCCACCTTAACTCCCGGTGTCAGCGCACGTTGAGTCGCTGCGGCATGCCGCGGCTCGCCTCAACGTAGAGGCGGCGGCGGCACGGCGTCAACCGGAGCGTCAGGGGTGCTGTCGATACACAACCCGGCTTTCCGTCACCGGAATTCCCTGCCGCACGCACTCCGACAAAACCTCCTCCGGAGAGCGAGTGGCAGTGGGCACGCTGAACCCCGTGGGCTCCAGCTGGGCGCCCGGGAAGATGTGATCCAGGAGATCTGGACCGGGTCGGTGCGGGGTGGCGATAACAACCTGGAGTGCTCGCCAATGAATCAGCTCTTCGGCAGGCATTGCAACCGGGCCAGTGGCCGCACGGAGCACCACGTGGGTGCAACAGCGGAGCAGCCGGCCCAGATCTTCACCGATCAGCACCGGGGCGCAACGACCCTTTGCAATGATGAGAAGACGGTGGGCCGCGCCGGCCCGGCGAACCCAGGCACCGACTTGCGTTCTGTGGTTAATGAGGGGAATCAGCTGCAGGAGGGGAAATTCGGAAGGGAGCGGAAGAGGCGGGCCGGAAAACATGCTGCACAATGCGGCCTGAGCTCAGCCGACCATAACCAAGGCACCGCCGAGAGAGCCGTTTTAGCGCGCGAGAGTCGATCAGGCTCTGCCGACCTTCTCCCTGTGCTCGGTCTTTTCCTGCCTTCTCCCTCTCAGATACCCGTCCCTTCCCCGGCGTACCGCATCCAGCAGAGGACCGGGATCGAACCGCACCGGGTCGGTAGCAGGCAAACCGGTTTCCCGACTCGCGTCCTCACAAGCCCGTCGGGCAGCATCCTCGGCCATGTCATAGGTGTTGAGTGAAATAGCGATGACCTTGGTTGGATGTACCGCGGATCCGATCGTCTCATAGAGACGGATGTACTCCTTCAGAGGCGGTATCTTGAGCCAGGCTGTAGGCCGGTAATCGCCGATGAACTCCCGGGTCGTCTGGTGGCACAGGATCAATCCATCGGGGCAGGAGCCGTGCAGCAAACCCAGCGTGACGGCGGAATAGCCGGGATGGTTGATGCTCCCTTGACCTTCGACCAGCACTACGTCCGCGCCCTCGCTTCCCTGCAGCACCAACCGCTCGGCCGCGCCGGCCACGAAGTCAGCGATCACCGCGTCCACCGCAATGCCCCAGCCCTCGATCATGATTCCGGTCTGGCCGGTAGCCACGAATCGGGTGCGCAGACCGGACGCATTGAGCTGCTTCGTGAGCTGCAGCTGGGCGGTCATCTTGCCGACGTTGCAATCGGTTCCGACCGTGAGCACGACATAGGGCTCGACTGATTTGGCGGCGCCCGAGGCGACCGGCAGGTCGGTCGGCGGCTTCCTCAGATCGAAGATCCTTCGGCCTCCGGCCTGGGCCTTGGCCGCGAGCACCGGATCGTCTGACAGGAAGGTGTGAAGTCCACTCCAGAGATCGCAACCCGCGTCCAGCGCCTCCGCCAGCCAGGCGCGCCACTCCTCCGGAAGCCGGCCGCCCTGAGGCGCGATCCCGATCAACACCGCGTCCGGTTTGAACGCCAAGCCCTCTCGCATCGAGCCCACAACCGGGATCGAGCCTCCGAAACCCAGCACTTGCTGCACCGTCATGCCGGCCTGCTGCCGATCGAGCACGGCAACCGTCCGGTCGGGCAGGTAGCGCACGACCGAGTTGGCGGTCTTCGAGGTCATGGGAGCGAAGTCGCCGTCGGCGATGATCAGAAATCGGGGAGGGGCCATGGTCAGGACGGGACGGGCTGGGGTGCGATAGTCGGTTCCGCTTCGGGCGGCACGGTGCCACTCGGCTTCGCTTCACTGAGAGGATCGCCGTAAACCTCGCCCATGAGAATGTGCCGAATCAGCACCATGACAAATGCGAGGATGGGAACGGCAACGATCAGTCCGGCGAGGCCGAACAGCTTTCCGATGAGCAGCACGCCGGCAATGGTGATCACCGGCGGGAGATTCACCTGCCGCTCCATGACCACCGGAGCGACGAAGTTGGCTTCGATCAGGTGCACGCCAATGCCGAGCAGCGTCACCGCGATCGCCTTCCCGAGCCCGGCCACCCCCAGCGCAAAGAGCGCTGGGATCAAGGTGGAAAACAGGGTGCCGAAGAAGGGCACAATGGCCGCGATACCGGCAAAGACCCCGAATGCCAGGAAGTACGGGATCCCCAGCAGCCAGAGGCCAAGCGTGGTCAGGACCGCTAACAGGAACATGGCGATCAACTGCCCCACCACCCAGGCGTGCAGGGTGAGCTTGAGGTCGTACAGGATTACCCGGGCCAGCCGGCGCCGCTCCGGGGGGACCAGGGCCACCAGACCTTCCACATATATGGAAGGGGTCCGGGCCAGGTACAGGGCCATGACAAACACGCTGACCACCTCGATGATCAGCTCGATCCCACCCTTGAGGTAGGGAACCACGGCCCCGCGGAGAACTCCAACCAGCTCGTTGAGCGACGTGGCCAGGAGTCCCGGCCCCGCGCCCTCGGACACTCCCCGGCGAAGCACCGGGATGCTCCGGAACAATCGGTCGAGGCTCTGGTCCAGCTCTCCCAGGAACTGCGGCAGGTTGGCGATCAGGTCCTGCACCTGCGACGCCACGGCCGGAATGATCAGGAAAACCACGCCGACCAGGGCACCAATGGTCAGCGCCACAGCGGCGGCGAGTCCGAGTGGGCGAGGCATCCCCAACCGCCGCTGCAGAAAGCCGGATACAGCATCTAGGTAGACGGCCAGGATGATGGCCAGGAAGACGATGATCAGCACGTCGATCGTGCGGACCAGGAGGGCCACAACGATGACGGCGAGGAGAACCCAGCCGAGTGGGAACCCTCGCCGTCGTTCAGCTTCAGCCGGTACCATCAACGCGCCTTCCCCTCGTCCCCTTCCTCGATCAGCTCGGCGTCACGCACGTCGTTTCCCCCGGTCCCCAGCTGCTTCGATCCCGCGCCACGCCCGGGGCCCACCAGGCCCATCTTCGTCTTCAGCTCGATCAGCTGCTGGTCGGAGCTGCCCTTGTACTCCAGCGACTCGAACTGCCGGGCCAGGAAGTCGCCCGAGACCTCCTCGTTCAACTCGGCGGCGGCCAGCGCTTTTCGCTCGGTGGCCTCGATCTTCTCTGCCATGCGTTCGAACGACTCGAAGGCGCTCTTGTCGGACAGCCCCGACATGGTCTCCTGAATCCTCTGCTGGGCCTCCGCTCGTTTGGACCGGGCGATCAGGATGTTCTTCTTCCGCTTGGCCTCTTCGATTTTGTCGTTGAGCTGGCGCAGCGACAGCTTGAGCTGGTCGGTCTCCGCCTTGTGCCGCATCCAGGTCTCCTGCAGCTGCTGAGCGCCCTGGAGCTGCTCGTTGTAGCGGCCCAGCGCCTGCTTGGCCAAATCGTCACGACCCTCTTGTACCGCCATCATGGCCCGCCGCTCCCAGTCATCCGCCTGCTTTTTCATGGCCTCGGCGTCAGCCTGGAGCTTTCGCTCGTCTGCGATTGCGGAGGCGACCTGCTGCTTGGCCTTGGCCAGCTGGGTCTTCATGTCCACGATGAGCTGATTCAGCATCTTCTCGGGGTTTTCCGCCCGGGAGATGAGGTCATTGATGTTCGACCGCAGCATGGTGGAGAGACGGTCAAAGATTCCCATGACGCTTCACCTTTCGCGGTAGGATGCGAGCGCGCCGAGATGCGACGCCAACGCCAGGGTAATGGAGTCGAAGCTCGCCTCGAACTCGCTGTAGTCGAGGTTCTCCAGCTCGAGGGTATCGGTGAGCACCACGTGATCGCCCTCCAGACCATAGGACCCGTGAACCAGCTCGCGGGCATTGTATTCCAGAAGCTGCCGGAAGAGCTCGCCCCTGCGGGGCTCGCTGGCGGGCAGCTCCATCACCCGAACCCGCAGGATCACCACCGGTGGAGCGTAGTGGACCACCACCTCCGCATCATCCGAGGTTCGAGCGAGCCACAGGTTAGGCTCGACCTCCTTGGCGATCAGGCTCCCCCCGTCCAGACGATCGAGCCACGATTGAATGTCTTCCCGGGTGATCATCGCTGTGCTCTCCGCAACGGGTTCACTGTACCTCACCCCGGATGGCCCGGGCCTGTGGATCGTGGGCTTGGGCCAGCAGCCGTTCGGTGAAGTCGACTCGCTCCTCGAGCTCCGAGACCCGGTGCTGCAAGGTATCCACCTCGGCCAATCTCGTCTGCAGCTGATCCAGATCCGCCCGCAGGGCCGGATCACCGCCACCCTTCCCTTCCAAACGCCGGGCTAAGGCACGCATCAGCGGCCAGAGGATGATAACCGCGGCGGTCAGGGCGGCGATGACGATGAGCAGCACAACGGGTGGTCCACCGTCGTTCAGGAAGATCAAGTTTGGATCGAACGGCGGAGTGGGCGGTGTGGGCGGCACCGGCGGCACGCCTTGGAAGATCATCGGGCACCTCCTCCCTTTCCCAGCTCCTGGCGGTCGTGGGTGTTGGACAGGAGCCGCTCGGCGAAGTCCACCCGCTCGTGCAGCTCGGCGACCTCCTGCCGGAGAGCATCCACTTCGGCCAGCAGCTCAGGGTCCTGGGAGGGCGGGACCCGCCCCCGAATCCGTTCGGCAAAGGCTCTGCCGACTGGACTGATCGAAAGCAGGAACAGGGTTCCCCCTCCGAAAAGAAAAGTGATCGCGAACAGGCCTTCCACTGAGTCAATCCTCCGCTGGCTCGGGACCGGGGCTCTTCCCGTCCTTCGTACGGGCAGACACCCCTCGTTGTTTCACAACGAAACGAGCATCTTTAGCGGGTGAGCGCGTCGAGAGGCTTAAACCAGTTCGACTGCCTGGATCGCGGCCAGTGAGACCGCGATCTCCGTCTCGTCATCTCCGGCGGGCCTGAGGTAGACTTCATGGGCGGTGACATGGGTATCCAGACTCAGCGGGATCCCCACGAGCTCCGTGTGCGACCGGGTGATGATGCGCACGAGCTGCTCGTGCCCTCCGGCATACCCCAGCAGGGCGACGATATCCTCATAAGTCATCTGGACTCCCCTCTCGCTGGAACTCATAATCTAGATCTCGTGGCGGGGCCTCGCCATGAGGATCCTTGCGCCGTCACGGCCTCGGATCTCCACTTGGAGCGTTCATGATCCGCACATTGTTGATCTGTACCCTAGGCTTCTCAGCCGGCATAGCTCGAGACGCGCTGGCCCAGCACCAAACGCTGGCGCCGCAGAGTCAAAAGCTCGGGGCGGAGTCCGCGCTTTCTCTTTCGGGAATGGTCGCGGGGAAGCCCATCCAGGTCAGCGGCGGCGGGACCTGCGGCCACGCTCCGGACGCATCCATGGGAGGTACGTCCGCCTCCCTGTGGACTGTTCAATATCGGGGTTCGGATGATGGAACGGTAAAGGAGCTGAACCTGAGGCTGCTGCGTCCGAAGGACGGCGGACCGGACCAGCTCTCCTTCGAGCTCAAGAGTAAGGCAGGGGATCACCGAATCGAGACGGGGACGGGAACAAAGCACAAGGGCGAGGGAACGGTCACCATTCTGCCCAGCGGACCCGGCGGACGGCTCGAGCTCAGCGGTAAGGACGCCAAAGGCAAACCGATCCAGCTCTCCATTGATTGTCCCACCTTTGGAGAGGTCAAGGCAGAGGGCAGCTGAGCGAGACCAGCTTGTTAGCGGGTACCGCTGGCGGCCCGTTCCATTGGTGCAGTCGGCGCCGAAGTATCTCCCTTGAGGTTCTGGTCCAGGTAGCGCGTAATCAGCTCGAACAGGTGCAGCTGGGTGTTGCGTCCCTGGCAAATACAGTGGGTCCGGTTGGGATATTCCATCATGGTGAAAGGCTTGTTCGCAGCCACCAGCGCGTTGATCAGCATCTCGCTGTTCTGGTAGTGCACGTTATCGTCGCCGCTGCCATGGACCAGCAGCAGATTGCCTCGGAATCCGCTCACGTAAGTGAGCGGCGAGCCCCGGTCGTACCCCGCCTTGTTGTCGGTAGGCAGCCCGTTGAACCGCTCGGTATAGACGTTGTCGTACAGGGACCAGTGGGTTACTGGAGACACCACAACCGCGGTGCGGTAGAGGTCCGGGTGCTGGAAGATTGCGTTCAGGCTCATGAACCCGCCATAGCTCCAGCCCCAAATCCCCACGCGTCCGGTGTCCACGTAAGGCCGTTGCGCCAGTAGCTGGGCCGCTCTGGCCTGGTCCCTCGTTTCCACCACCCCAAGCTGACCATAGATCGCCTTGCGCCAGTTCCGGCCCAGCGGCGCCGGGGTTCCGTGGTTGTCTACACTGACTACGAGGTACCCCTTCTGGGTGAGCAACAGGTGCCAGAGATAGTACCCGCCCCAGGAGTCGTTCACGGTGCTGGACCCAGGCCCACCATACACGTGGAAGAGCAGCGGATATTTCAGGGTGGAATCGAAGTCCGCCGGTTTCATTATATAGGCCGGCATCTGGGCACCGTCTTCGGCCGGAATGCCGAAGAATTCAACCTTCCCCCGCTTGAGGGCGGATACTCGCCGGCGCAGCAAGGCATTATCGAGCAGCGTCCGAATCACCTGATGAGAAGGCAGGCGCACCAGGCGGACCAGAGGCGGATTGCCGAAGCTCGAGTAGGTCTCCAGGGCGTACCGGAAATTCGGTGACCGGTCGTACTCGTGAGTTCCCGATTCGCTCTTGGGGGACAGCCGTTCTGGTTGGCCTTTTCCATCGAGCCTGGTGCGGAAGAGATAGCGCTGGGCCGGCTGCTCGGGCGAGGCCAGGTAGTACAACCAGCCCTCTCGGGTGTCCGCCCCGAGTACCTCGGACACATCATAGGCTCCTCGGGTCACCAGCCGGACCGATTTCCCATCGCGCGAGACCACATAGACGTGATTCCAGCCGTCGCGCTCGCTCACCCAGAGGAAACTCTTACCTTGGTTGAGCCAAGCCAGGTCATCTGT
>JBJMPB010000171.1:0-4987 GCA_045803455.1 Gemmatimonadales bacterium
TCAAGTCGGGTGAACTGGTGTTGGACCTCGGGTCCGGCGGCGGCATCGATGTCCTGCTATCCGCTCGTCGGGTCGGTCCCACCGGAAAGGCGTACGGCCTGGACATGACCGACGACATGCTGGCATTGGCGCGGGAGAACCAGCGAGCCGCCGGACTGGAGAACGTCGAGTTTCTCAAAGGCGAGATCGAAGCCATCCCGCTTCCCGACAGTTCGGTGGACGTAATCATCTCCAACTGCGTAATCAACCTTTCGGGCGATAAAGGCCAGGCATTGCGCGAGGCATTCCGGGTGCTCAAGCCGGGCGGCCGCTTTGCCGTCTCCGATGTAGTTGTCCGGGGTGAGGTGCCGCCCGAGGTGCGCCGCAGCATGGAGCTGTGGGTCGGTTGTGTCGCCGGCGCACTGAGCGAAACGGACTATACCCGGCTGCTTGAGGAGGCCGGTTTCGAGGGGATCGGGATCGAGCCCACGCGGGTGTACCAATTTGAAGACGCCAAGGCATTCCTGGCCGGCAGCGGGCTGGAGACGGATGAGCTCGCCCGTGAGGTGGACGGTCGGGTGATGGGTGCTTTTGTCCGGGCCCGGAAGCCCCGAAATAGTGGAGTAGCCAATGGAAACTGAGCTCAAGAACGGGCACTGCGTTGAGCTTCGCATGGCGAGCTCCGCTGATCTCGAAGCCGTATTCGGCTTGCTCAGCCGGTCCGGTCTGCCCACGGCCGGCGTAGCCGACAACTTTTCGCAGTTCCTGGTGGCCGAGGCGAATGGCAGGTTAGTCGGAGTGGTCGGGCTCGAGATCTATGGCCAGTCGGCCCTGCTCCGGTCGGCCGCGGTAGAAGAAAGTTGGAGAGGCAGTGGGGTGGGACGGGTGCTCGTTGGACGGGCGCTCGACCTGGTCCGGCAGCGGGAAATTGACGACGTCTATCTGCTCACCACCACCGCCGAGCACTACTTCCCGAAATTCGGATTCGTTTGCGTGCGGCGGGACGAAGTGGCCCAGGGCGTCCAATCGTCAGTTGAGTTCCAAACTGCCTGCCCCGCGTCCGCGACGGCAATGCGAAAGCACGTCCAATGAGTTCCCCGCGCTGATCTAGCGCTGTCGCTCGAACAGCTCCGCTCTCCCCTGGGCCTGAGTATAGGTGGGATTCTTGATCTTGTACCACGCGGTGTCCGGCGCGTAACAATCATCCTTCCTCTTGGCTACGATCCCTTCGAGGTCCAGCCGGCACGCCGCCTCGAACAGCTCCCTGCCTTCGCCCGAGAAGCAGGGAATCCGGTTGAGCGCGCCGACCGACGCCGGAATCAACCTGTCCAGCCGGCGTTGCAGCGACCTGCTGCGAAGATCCTGTCCGTTGAGCCAAAGCAAGTCGAAGGCGGCGTAGGCCAGAGTGCCCTGCCCCCGCATCAGTCCCCAGAAATCGATTCTTCCCTCGTCGTCCAGCGCCACGATCTCTCCATCCAGGATCAGCTCCCGCGCACCCAGCTCGCCCGCGACCTGCCGAGAAAGTCCGGCAAACCTGGTCATTAGGTTGCCGCGTTTGGAGTAGAGGTTGCAGCCGGACCGGCTGAGATAGAGCATCCCCCGGAAGCCGTCGTACTTGGGCTCGAACAGCCAGGCCGGATGGTTGAATGGGTCCGGCTTGAGCGTGGGAACGATCGGCGGGATCGATGGCAGGGCGGAACGAAGCTGGGAGCGCATGAATCAGTTTCGAAATGGGCTCTGAAACTTAGCGCTGGCTCACGACTCGCGACTCGTGACTCGCGACTCAGGCACTGACCGCCTGCATCTGTCGCACTTGGGCCAACAGCTGCTCCGCCTCAAACGGCTTGGACAGAACCGGCCCGGGAAGCACCGTGGTATCCAGCTCGGTCACGTAGCCGCTCACAAAGAGAATCGGGATTTTGATGGCCAGCGCCAGCATGTGAGCGGCCAGCTCGTAGCCGTCCATCCGCGGCATTCTGATGTCGGTGACCACCAGGTCTACCGGCCGTCCTTGCAGCAGCACGCTGAGCGCCTGAAATCCCTCGTCGGCTTCGCAGACCTGATACCCCGCGCTCTCCAATATCTGCCGCATCAGCAGGCGCAGTCCGTCCTCGTCCTCGACCACCAGAACCGTGAGTGAGCGGGCCGGAACGGGCGCGACCATGTGACCTCTGCTGATAGGGGGTATTGCAGGACCGGAGAACCTACTGCCTGGCGCCAGTTCGCGGAAGAAGCGTTCCGGGAGGCAACGCCTGGTGCGAAAGTGTGATCCAGATCACCTCTGCATCGCATAATCAGGGACACTATAGGCCCCCACACAAAATACATGGTGGTGTCCGATGGGCCCGCTTCGCCGTACTCGACTGGACCCCAAGTTCGGGTCACTTTATCCGGAAATTCCCGCCGGTCACTGGCTCCCAGCCTGGCAAGCCGCAAGCCGAAGGGCGGAGCGGCTTTGGAAAGAAGCCGGCCCCGACGCCCTGTTGGAGGGACGCATCCTTCCCGAGGAGCACTTCCAGTTCCGCGGCGGACGCTCCAGGGGCGCGGGATGGTATGTCACGGCCGAGCGGCTGTCCGATCCATCCTACGCTGAGATCGGCCCCTAGGGCTTTCCTTCGCCCTTGTCGATCACATCCAGCACGAACGCGTAGCGAAAGGCCTCGTCCCGGAGTGCCTCGTAGCGCCCGGACCGGCCGCCATGCCCGGCGCCCATGTTGATCTTGAAGAGCAGCGGGTTGCGATCGGTCTTCATGGCGCGGAGCTTGGCTACCCACTTGGCTGGCTCCCAGTAGTTCACGCGAGGGTCGTTGAGTCCGGCGGTCACCAGCATCGCGGGATACGCCTTCCGCTCCACGTTGTCGTACGGCGAATAGGAGCGCATGTAGGCGAACTGCTCGGGAATGTTCGGGTTTCCCCACTGCTGCCACTCCTGGGTGGTGAACTCCAGGGTGGGATCGCGCATGGTGTTGATCAGATCCACGAAGGGCACGTCGGCGATCACCACCCGGAACAGGTCGGGGCGCATGTTCGTCACCGCTCCCATGAGGAGTCCCCCAGCGCTCCCGCCGCGGATCGCGATCCTATCGGCGCTGGTCCAACCCTCCTTCTCCAGGTACTCGGCGGCCGCAATGAAGTCGGTGAAGGTGTTCTTCTTCTTCAGCATCTTCCCCGCATCGTACCAGGGACGGCCCATCTCCTGCCCCCCGCGAATATGCGCGATGGCAAAGACGTACCCCCGGTCTACCAGGGGGAGCACCCGCACGTCGAAGTCGGGATCGGTGCTGGACCCGTACGATCCGTAGGAGTAGAGCAGCATGGGATGGGGAGTGCCCTTATGCAGGTCCTTCCGGTAGAGGAGCGAGATCGGAACCCGGGCTCCGTCGGAGGCGGGTGCCCAGAGTCGCCGGGTGACGTACTGCGCCGGCTGGTAATTCGGCACCTGGGTGACCTTCCGCACGACGAGCTTGCGGGTGACCAGGTCGTAGTCGTACACCGTAGGCGGCGTCCGAGGTGAGCTGTAGGTGAAACGGAGCAGACCGGAGTGGAACTCGGGGTTCGCCCCCCGCGCGTAGGCGTGAACCTCTTCCGGGAAACTCACGTCGTATCCGGCCGAAGTCGTACCGGCCGATGTCAACGGAAACACCCGGATCTGCTGGCGCGCGTCACCCCGCCGATAGAGCACCAGATGGTGCTCGAAGACATCCATCCCCTCGATCAGGGCGGACTCGCTGGCGGGGATCAGCTCGGTGGAGCTGCCGCTGCCGTCACCCGCCACCCGGATCACCTTGAAGTTGATCGCTCCATCGTTGGTGAGAACCAGGAAGTCATCCCCATAGTGCTCGGCGCGGTATTCGATTCCTTTCCTGCGGGGCAGCAGCACCCGCCAGTCCGCTGTCGGCTCCGCCGCGGCTAGGTAACGAACCTCTCCCGTGGTGTAGCTGGAGCTCTGGGCCAGGAGCTGGGTTCGATCCTTGGTCTTGCTCAGGCCGAGGAAGAACAGCGAGTCCGGCTCGCTCACCACCAGCGTCTCGTCCGCGGCGCCGAGCTTCCGCCGGAAGATGCGGTCCGGCCGGTGGGCCGGGTTGTCCCGGGTAAAGAAGAGCGTCTGGTTGTCCGCCGCCCACTCGAGCCCGTAGCTGACGCTGTCGATCACATCGGGAAGGAGCTTGCCGGTGGCGAGATCCTTCACCCGTATGGTGTACCACTCGGATCCGGTGGTGTCCTGGGTATAAGCGAGCAGATTTCCATCCGGGCTCACCTGCCGGAGCGCGACTCGGGAGTAGCCGTGGCCCCGGGCCAGCAGGTTCTCGTCGAGAAGAATCTCCTCTTTTGCCGTTAGACTCCCACGCTTGCGGCAGAAGACGGGATACTGCTGCCCTTTGATCGTGCGGCTGTAGTAGTAGTACTGGCCGATGCGCTCGGGCACCGAGGCATCGGTCTCCTTGATGTGCCCCACCATCTCCTTGAAGAGCAGCTCCTGGAGCGCCCCGGTGTGGCGAGTCATCGTCTCGGTGTACCTGTTCTCCGACCGGAGATAGTCCAACATCTCGGGGCTCCGCCGCTGGTCGTCCCGCAGCCAGGCGTACGGGTCGGGCCAGGGAACTCCCGCCACTGTGTCCAGCCGGGGGACCACTTTGGCAACGGGTGGCGAGGGTTGCGACAGGGAGTCGTAGCGCTGTGCAACGCTCTGGCCGGTAAGCCTGGGGGGAGTACTGAGTGCAAGCAGGGCAAGGACGACACGAGTGGCCCAACGCCTAAGCCGAATAGCAGTAACCATGCAATTCCCAGAGGGAGATGAGGTCGAAAAAATACGCGGGGCAGCCTTGTCCGGTAAGCCGCATTATGGCGGCGCCGACATTCTCGCTTTACGTTAGCCGTCCATGTCTCGTGCCATCATCTGGCCCACAGTTGGCCTCGGTCTGCTCACCGGCTGCGCCGCCGCCACCAGCAGCGCCAACCCGTCGGACTCTCTGAGCGCGCTCCGTCCCCAGTACCCGTCGACGTACGT
>JBJMPB010000190.1:0-3701 GCA_045803455.1 Gemmatimonadales bacterium
ACCGCTTACCTTCTAGCGCCGCCAGCCGCTTTCTCGCTTGCTCGACCTGTCCCTGCAACTCCGGATCTGCATCCCGCCAGAGCTCGATGAATTTTTTGTAGTGCTGAACCGCGTGGTCCCGATCTCCCCGCTTGTCGTAGATCTCGGCCTGGCGGAGATGGGCCGGTGCCAGATACACCAGCTCGTACGCCGCCCGCTCCGCGATGGAGCGGAGCCAGCCGAGCGCATCGTCGTCTCTTCCGATGCGGGCGAGCAGCTCCGCCCGAACATACCGGTCGTATGCCTCGGCAACGAAGACCGAGGCCGCGGTCTCCCAATCCGCCGCGTTGAGATCGCTCAGTGCTTCCCCGGGGCGGCTGCCAGCAGCGGCGACGTGGGCCCGGATGCTCTGCGCCAGGGTATGAGCCAACCGGCCGGTGCGCGAGGAATCCGCGGTCCGTTCCAGCGCTCGGGCATTGGCTAGGGCTCCGGTGGTGTCGCCCAGACGGATGTCGAGCAGGCCCAGCCGATGAAGCCGAAGGAAGCGGTGGATGCCCACATGCGCCGTGGTATGTCCGGCCTGATCGGCGGGGGCATCGGCCGGTGTCCACCGCCGTACCGCATCGCGCGCTTCCTCGATGTCACGTCGCGGCAGCGGCAAGAAGGTGAAGGCGGCAAAGAGCGACTGGAGCTCGAGCGCCGGGATCGAGTCCTGCCGAGCCGCCAGGACCAGCTCGCTGCTGGCGCGCCGCCATTGTCCCCGCGCGACCGCGACCTGGGCCAGCATCCGATGCCCGTAGCCCTGGAGATCCGGGGCCTGGGCGGCACCCACCATCCAGAGGGCGAATCGCTCGGTCCCGTCCAGATCGTCCGCCAACACCGCGACCTCGAGCGCCGTCACCGGTGGCACGCGAGCCGGCCCCGCGAGGATCTGCTGGGTGACCCGCTTCTGTCCCGGCCGGTCGCCTAGGGCATAGGCGCGAAACGCGCGGGACTCGACGACCTCGGCCCCCCGGGTCACTTCGCGCACCCGGCGCACCAGCGTGTCCACCTCCTGCCGCTTCCCCTCGATCCAGGCGATCCGGGCCAGGTGGATCAGGGCTTCTCCGTTATCCGGGTCCCGGACGAGCACCTGCTCCAGGGCCGGCCGCGCCTCGACCGAGGAGCGCCCCCGGAGCGGATTGCCGTGCACCAGGACCTCCGCGAGCTGGAGCCACGCGTCGGTATCGTCCGGATAATCGGCCACCAGACTCCGGCCCAGGCTCTCAGCCTCCTCGAGATGTCCCAGTTGCCAGGTGTGCTGCACCTCGATCAGCCGGCGCTCCCGCTCGCCCAATCGATCCCGGTACCGGAGCGCCTGCTCGGCCGAGCGCTGGGCCTCTTCGGCACGCCCGGCCCGATCGGCTGCGTCGCTCAACCGGTAGTATCCCAGGGCAAAGGTGCTGTCGGTCGTCACCGCCTGGGTGAGCGCCTCGATGGCCTCGGCGTAGCGGCCCTCCCGGTAGGCGTCCTCTCCGTCCAAATAGGACTTGAAGGCCGGGAGGGATGCGGTCGTCACCGCGGCCACCCGGGTGAGGCGCTCGTGAGGCTGACGATAGCGACTCGCGATCAGCTCCGCGGCCAGCCGGTCCACCAGCGGGAACAGATCCGCCGTGCTGCCTGCGACGGACGACCGGCCCACGGGATCGTTGCGCCCGCGCTGATACATGACGGCGCTGATGTGGACCCGGTCGTTCGTGGCGACCACGTCGCCCAACACGTAGAGCTCGGCGCCAAGCCGGCCGGCCCATCCTCTGGCGCGCTCCGGCTCTAGCGGCTCGGTGTCTTGGCTCGCCACCCGGGCCAGATAGGCGCTGGGATGGATGCTGCGGAGCTCGCCCGCGCCGTCCAGGCTGGCGCTCAGCAGATCGGCCAAGCCGTTGCCGAAGAAGCCGAGCTGGCCGGTGCCGGTGAAGCTGAAGGGGAAGACCGCCACCAGGTCGGGTGACACCGGGGTGGGGGGAACGGATCGGTTGCCCCACCACACGGCGGCCAGCACCAGCAGGGCCACTCCGAGGGCGACCAGGGGAAGCCTTCGCCTCTTCCGATCGGCCGAATCCGGAGCATTGGGGGGAGCCGCGACGGCCGAACCGGCTACGACGGGTTCCGCCTCCTCCTTCGGAACCGGTGTCCCGCCGGGAGACGGACTGATCCGGGGACCTGCCGGTCTAGCCGGCGGGGCTCCGGCCCAGCGACCAAACATGCCGCGCAAGTGTTTGGCGTACTCCACGACTTCCGGATCGGGGGCGGTGTCGTACTCCCCCCGGATCAACTCCTCATAGACCCGGGCGTGGTCCAGCGCCGCGGACCGTTCCCCCGCCTGGACCAGGGCCCGCATGAGCCCCACGGCGTAACGGGGGTTGACCCGGTCGGTGGCCGCGAGCCGGCGCCACCAGTCGCAGGCTCCGTGATGGTCGCCGTGGCGGGCCGCGGTATTGGCCAGACCTTCCAACGCAGCCGTATAGCGCTGCGCCAGCACGGCCCGCTCGGATTCCGCCCAGCGCTCGAACTCGGCCAGGCCGGGGAGATAAAAGCCGTCGAGGAAGGGCCCGCGGTAGAGGGTCACCGCGGTGGTGAGGTTGGACCGTTCCAGTGCCGCCTGAAAGTCGCAGGCGTCCACGCTGATGGTCTCCGGGTTCAGCCGAAGAGCTCCAGGGCCCCGGAGGAAGACATCCTCGTGGAGCTCCTGGCGGAGCTGGAACATGGTCTGCTTCAGGTTGTTGCGGGCCCGGTCGGTGTCGCTCTCAGGCCAAAGAAAGGCGAGCACCCGGTCCCGGCTCACCCCCTGTTCGCTGCCCAGTCCAACCAGGGCCAGCAACGCCAGCGAGCGCCTCCGGGCGATCGCCCCGGCCACGGGGCCGTTCTGGTCTTCAATGGTGAGGCCGCCGAGGGTCCTGAGGCGCAGCATTTGGCAGGGGGAGGAGGTGTTCTAACCCGGATATAACCGCCACCTAACCGACAGCGCTTAGGTTATGGCGCCGTACCGGGAAAGACAACACCTTCTCAGCCGAGCCGGACCCCGCCGGTGTCGTTTCTCCGACGCAGTTCCTCGCCCCAGGCCCCGCAGGTGAGTCGTTGGTAGGGTACCCCTTACGGCAATCCGGAACTGAAGACATCTTTGCGGCAGTGTCGCCAATTCAGCAGGGACACCGCAGTGCAACAGTGGCTCACTCCGGCGCAACAGCTCGGAAGGTGAATTGCTGTCACCCCGATAATACCTCGACACAACTGAAGCTCTCGCGAACGGCACCCCGGCCGCGAGGCCGGTCCGCAAAGCCCCGGGTCTCTCCGAGACGGCCAGGCTGCCGAAGGTGCGTCTGCCCCGACGCTCTCGTGTCCCCGGCCCCAGGTCCTGAGGAAAAGTCCCGATGCGTCGTGCCCTTCTGCTGACTCTTGCCATCGCGTTCGCCATCGCCTGCGGCGACGATATCACCGAGCCGACCACGGCCGGTACCACCGCCACCGGCACCACCGCGATCGGGGCGAAACCCTTGTTCGCCACGACGACAACGGAAGACGGGTTGTCGATCTCGACCGACAAGGACGATTATCAGCCGGGCGATGTGGTGCACTTCACCGGATACGGATGGCAGCCGGGAGACACACTGGACATTGTGCTTACTGATGATCCAATGACACACGAGCCGCACACTTGGATGGTGTATGTGGGCGTCGATGGGATC
>JBJMPB010000258.1:0-2939 GCA_045803455.1 Gemmatimonadales bacterium
GGCGCACCACTCTGCTGGCTCAGCTGGCGCTGGATGACTTCTGGTACGACGATCGAGAGCGAAACCGCGACCGCTGGGCGCTCACCCTGGGCGCTCAGGGACCCCTGGGCAGAGGCCTGGGTTGGCAGGCGCTATACACCCAGGTCTCCAGCCTGGCGCTTCGGGCGTTCAATCCAGGGGATAACTTCACCGACGCCGGTGTGGGTGTTGGGAGAAACTTCAGCGACCAGGACCAGCTCACGCTCCGGGTCACCCTTCCAGTGAGAGACCGGTGGCTCTTGGCACCCGAGCTGACGGTACTGCGGCAGGGAGAGGGCCAGATCAACGATCCATACCCGGTGCCTGATGCGAACGGCGTGCTCTCCACTCCAGCTCTGTTTATCGGCGTCGTGGAACGAACTTATCGCGCGGCGCTGGGGCTGGTTGGACGTACCGGCCCGCTCGATGTCTCGGCCACGGCCGGCTACCATCATGTGGTGAACAGCGAGCACGAGGAGGGAAACAGCGTGGATCGCTTCGAAGGCCGAATTCAGGCGACGCTGGGGATTGGCCGGACTGGAGTAGTCCGGTGAAGCCGCCTCAGCCGCTGGCGCGGGAGCGGGTGCTCCAGCTGATCCAGCGGATGCGGAGCAGCCGGGTGGTTGTCGTGGGCGACATCATGCTCGACCGCTATCTCGTCGGCGACACCGAGCGGCTGTCGCCCGAGGCCCCGGTGCCGGTGGTCACCGTCGCCGAGCGGCATGCCGCGCTGGGCGGCGCCGCCAATGTCGCGGCGAACGTGGCCGCCATGGGCGCCCGGTGTTTTCTGGTGGGCGCCGTAGGCGACGACGGCGACGGCGCCGCAATCCGGCAGGAGCTGGCTGTGGCCCGGTTGGAGGATCGCTTCGTGCTGACCATCGCGGGGCGGCCCACTACCTCCAAGACCCGTATTATCGCCCGGGGCCAGCAGATCGTCCGGATCGACGACGAAGTGGACTCGCTGCTCGAGGGACAGGACTTGGCCCGGCTGACCGCGGCGGCGCGGGAAGCACTGGCCGATGCCGACGCGCTGCTTCTGGAGGACTACAACAAAGGGGCGCTCTCACCCCCGCTGATTTTGGCGGTCATGGAAATTGCGCGCCGGCGCGGCATCCCCACCGTGGTGGACCCGAAGTATCGCCAGTTTTTCGAGTATGCCGGAGCGACCGTATTCAAACCCAACCGCCGGGAGCTGGAGTCCGCGCTGGGAGCGGCAGTGGACCTGAAGAATGGCAACGTGCTCCCCGATGTCCTCACCCGGCTCAAGGTGGACAACCTGTTGGTCACCTTGGGGGCCGAGGGAATGCTGCTGGTGACCAAGGACGGAGATCTGACTCAGATCCCGAGCATTGCCCGGCAGATCTTCGATGTGTCAGGGGCCGGTGATACGGTTACCGCGTGGCTTGGCGCCGCCCTGGCCGCTGGTGCCACGGTGCGGGAGGCGGCTCAGCTGGCCAACTACGCCGCCGGAGTGGAGGTCGGGAAGCGGGGCGTGGCTACGGTGTCGCCGGAGGAGGTGCTGGCGGTTTACGAGGAGCGGTTCGACCAGATCGGCAAGCTTCGCCGCGGAGGGGTGATCTAGGCGTGGGCCTCAGGCTCCGGCTCTGGCTCCGCCCGCCGCATGCTGCGGCGCACACCGGTACCGAAGCCCAGCCAGACGCGCCAGGTTTCCTTCACGTCGGAGATGTAAGTGCCCAGCCTGGCCGCTGCCTCGGCGTACTCAGGCGCAAGCTCCACCGCCCCCGATTCCTCCATCCGAGACCGCACCGCCCCTTCGCAGTCGGACAAGGCTACCTCTGCCAGCCGATCCTTGCTCCAGGACTTGGGGGCTCGAATGCCGCACTTGGTCAGGAAGTTGAGCAAGTGCCTCCGGGTCCACCCCTTGATCCAGGTCTCCATGTCCCGGGCGGGAATCACCAGACCGCTATCCAGCACCAGCCGGGACGAATCGGGAACGTCTAGGCCCCAGCGCTGGGTCTCGTAGCGGCAAACGCTGGCCAGGGACCGGGGCGCGCTGGGGTCGGCCACGATGTGCCGGAGAGCGTCCACCGCATGAGCCCGGGAGCCGAGAGGGAGCCGCGCCAACGTGGCGAGCAGTGCCTGAAAGCTGCTGTCGTGCGGGGGGATAGGCGATCGGAGCGCATCGGGCGGAAGCGGCGCCCAGCAAGCCCAGTATTCCATTTCCTGCGCCATTTGCGACACAAACGTATTGCGCCGTTCGAGCAGCTCGTTGATGCCTACCAAGGAGAAGCTGTGCGGCGCCATGACCGCGGCCATGTAATCCGAGGCCTCGCTGGCCATGATGAAGCCGGAAAAGAACTCGTGAGCGGCCAGCATGATGAGGGCAACCCGGAGATCGAGGTATCCCTCCTCCGTGCCCCGCTCGAGATGGCGATCGAGTGGTGTTGCCATGACCGCCCGGGCCAGGTCGTGATACTTGCGGAGAACCTGCTCGCTGGTGCCCCGGACATCCGGATCGGCCCGCCGGACGCGCCACAGATACTCGGCCAGCTCGTCCACATCGCCTCGCCGGACCCGCTCCCGGATCCAGGGCGAGAAGTCCAGGCAGGGGATGCAGCTCGACGGCTTGTGGTTCCGCGAGAGGCAGGGAAAGTCGCGGTGCCCCCGGCCGGCGGTGTAGCTCACCAGATCGCTGGAAGTAGGATCTTCCAGTGCGAGAACCCCGCCGGAGATCCGAAACCCTTCGTACCTCAAACTTTACCCCTCAGCAAAAAGCGACTTGGAATTTTTCGCCGGATTGGAAAGTCGGCAAGGGCCCGCGACACGTTCCGGAGGGCCAAATCCCGCGTTCGTAAGGTAAACCCGGCCTGGGGGCCGGCGCTTCCAGGCTGCTCCCGATCTCGGATGCCCAGGAACTCAGACACTCGGAGCCCGCTTCACCGGTGCTTTGACCAACTGGA
>JBJMPB010000297.1:0-4495 GCA_045803455.1 Gemmatimonadales bacterium
GTGACCCGCGACGCCCGGGGCCGTTGGGGCGCCCCCCGTACGCTGCTGAAGTCCGGCATCCAGGGCGTCTGGTCGCCGGACGGTCGGTCGGTACTGATCGCGACCGGGGTGCAGGGGCACGCTACGGCACTGGTGATCGTTCCTTCGGATTCGGCAGGAGGCGCGCCACGGGTGGTGCTCGCGGTGCGCAACCCGGCAACCGACCTCGCGCCGGCCGGGTTCGCCGGGTGGGTCTGGTCGTCCGACGGGCGCACGATCTACTTCATGGGCCGGGATCCCCGCGACGGGACCGTGGCCATCTGGCGCCTGCCCGCTCCGGGCGGGACGCCCCGGGTCCTGGTGCGGTTCGATGACCCGATCCGCCGGTATCAGCAGACCACCGGTCTTCGGGTGCGGGGCGATCGTTTCTACTTCAACCTCGGCGACCAGCAGAGCGACCTCTGGATGGCGGAGATCGCGAGCGCACCGTGACGACCGTCTCCGAGTCCCTACGGGCAGCCCTCGCCGATCGATACCGGATCGAGCGCGAGCTTGGCCGCGGCGGAATGGCCACGGTGTATCTAGCCCACGACCTCCGGCACGACCGGCCGGTTGCGATAAAGGTTCTGCACCCGGAGCTGACCGCCACCCTGGGTCCCGATCGGTTCCTCCAGGAAATCCGCACCACGGCCCGACTCGATCACCCTCACATCCTCGCTTTGCTGGACTCGGGCGAGGCCGAAGGGACTTTGTGGTACACCATGCCGTACGTCGAAGGGGAGAGTCTGCGCGACCGGCTCCGGCGCGAGAGCCAGCTTCCGATCGAGCACGCGCTTCGGATCACCGGCGAAGTGGCCGACGCGCTCGACTACGCTCACGAGCAAAGGGTCGTCCACCGCGATATCAAGCCTGAGAACATCCTCCTCGCCCGGGGGCACGCCCGCGTGGCTGATTTCGGTATTGCCCGGGCACTCGAAGCGGCCGGCGGAGGGCAGCTTACCCAGACCGGGATGGCAGTCGGCACGCCGACATACATGAGTCCGGAACAGGCGAGTGGAGCAGCGGTCGACGCCCGGAGCGACATCTATGCGCTCGGCTGCGTCCTCTACGAGATGCTGGTCGGCGAGCCGCCGTTCACCGGGCCGACCCCGCAGGCGGTCATCGCGCGGCGATTCACCGAGACCCCACGTCCGCTGCATGCCACCCGCGACCGTGTTCCGCCGCATATAGAAGACGCAGTCGCGCGGGCACTGGCGCGCACACCGGCCGACCGCTTCGAGACGGCTGCCGAATTCGCGAGAGCTCTGGAGCACGGGGGCGCGACTCCGGCGGTTGGGCGCCCGCCCGACGAGAAAACTCCCGCAGCGTTGAAGCCTCCCGACACCCACGCACAACGCCGCTTCCGCGTCTCCCCCGCCCTGATTCTTGGTCTCGGCTTCGTGCTCGGACTCGGTGCTCTCTTCGCGTGGCGGCGCACCCTCCACGATAACTCAGGCGAGGGCGCCACCTCGCAGAGGCTGGTCGTGCTCCCGTTCCGAAACCTTGGGGGTTCCGAGAATGAGTACTTCGCGGATGGACTCACTGAAGCCATAACAACCCGACTCGGCAGCCTTCACCATCTGCGAGTGATCGGGCAGCAGAGTGCCATGCAGTACAAGGGCACGGAGAAGGCGCCGAGCGTGATCGGACGCGAGCTCGGTGCTCAGTATCTCCTGACCGGCACGGTCCGCTACGAGAAGCCGACCAGCGGGCCCAGCCGGCTCCGGGTGAGCCCTTCCCTGATCCGAGCCGGGGATGGCACCCTGCTGTGGGCGGCGCAGTACGATACCGTGCTCGCCGGGGTGTTCGAGGTCCAGTCGCTCCTGGCCAAACAGGTTGCCGGCGCGCTGGACATCGCGCTCGGCGAACCGGAGCAGCAGGCCCTGGAAGCCCGGCCCACCGATAATATCCACGCCTACGAGGCGTACCTCCTCGGCCGCCAGGCGAGCGATCAGGCCGGGGATGATCCCCGGGGGCTGCACCAGGCCGTGAGTCTGCTCGAGCAGGCGGTGGCGCTAGACCCGAAGTTCGCGCTGGCCTACGCCAATCTCGCGCGCGTTCAACTCTACATGTGGTTCCGCTACGTCGATCGCGATACCCTCCGGGTTGTTGCCGGGAAGCGGGCGGCGGAGGAGGCGCTCCGGCTTGACCCCGCGCTGCCCGAAGCGCAACTCGCCTTGGGGTATTACCACTACCACGGCCGCCTGGATTACGAGCCGGCCCTGGAGCAGTTCTTCCAGGCGGAGCGGAGCCAGCCCAGCAACCCCGAACCGCTCGCAGCGATCGCCTATATCCGACGGCGACAGGGGCGGTGGGAGGAGGCCCTGGACTACTTCAGGCGGGTGCAGCAGATGGACCCTCGCGCAGTCACAGCGAGGTCAGACCTGGTAGACACCTACTTCATCCTGCAGCGGTATCGTGAGGCCATCGCGTGGTACGACAGCACGGCGGCGGTTGCAACCCCGCCGAGCTCCACGCGCGTGCTCCGCGCGCTCAGCTACTTGGGAGCCGGTGGTAGCTCCACCGAGTTCCGCAGGGCATTCCCGGGGCCGGAGGAGACACCGGTACTGACCGGCACTTTCGGAGCGCTGGCGGGTGTATGTGAGGTGGCCCTGATGCTCCCGGAGGATCAGCAGACGCGTCTGCTCTCGGTTCGTCCCGAAGCGTATTACAACGACTCGACCGGACTCCTGCTGGGGAAGGCGGTAGTCTACCGTGCCCGGGGTGACTCGGCGCGAGCCCGCGCCGAGTTCGATGCAGTGCGCGCGGTTCTGGAGCGGAGGCTCCGTAGGCTTCCCAATGATGCCGTGTTCCATGGCCAGCTTGGTCTGGCTCTGGCCGGCCTGGGGCGCGCTGAGGAGGCTGTCCGCGAGGGAGAGCGCGGCGTGGCGTTGCGCCCGCCGAGCAAGGATGCAACGGAGGGCCCGGCCCTGGTCGCGAATCTCGCGAGAATCGATCTACTCACCGGACGGCTGGAGAGCGCGATCGACCAGCTCGAGATAGTCCTTTCCCACCCCGGGCCACTTTCCCCCGCGTGGCTGCGGGTAGACCCTACATTCGCCCGGCTCCGCGGGAACCCGCGCTTCGAGAGGCTGGTGAACGGCTCGTGAGATCCAGAGGTGGATGTGCGGTTCCAGGCTGCGATCGCCGATCGCTACCAGATCGAGCGCGGTGGCATGGCTACGGTGTATCTGGCGCGCGACCTCCGGCCGAGTCTCGAGGCTCAGGCGCCAACCGGCAGCCATGGGTGGCGGCACTTGGTACAACGCGCCTGCGCCGCCGGCCCCGCACCAATGCTGGTCGGGTGTCCCGAATGACCGCAGCTGGGGCAGGGTCCGGGAGCGTGAGGGTGCCAGGGGTTGCTGCAGGCCCAGCGAATCTGCCCCGCCGCCGTTTGCCGGACCGGAATCATCGGGTAGTGATCGTCGACGCAGTGGGGCACGGCTCAGGCCGCGAGCCCGAGATGCTCCAACACGCCCTGTACCGACGCGAGGTACTCTCCGGGCTTCAGCCGCTCGGGATCGATCATGGCCTGCACCGGATAACCGATGATCAGGCTGACAGCAACCGCGGTGAGGCCGGCCGAGCTGTTCCGGC
Organism: Gemmatimonadales bacterium; assembly: GCA_045803455.1. GTDB lineage: Bacteria > Gemmatimonadota > Gemmatimonadetes > Gemmatimonadales > GWC2-71-9 > CAVVWJ01. The sequence goes on from JBJMPB010000297.1 coordinate 3,616, forward strand.
CGCCCGGCTTGCCATTGGAGATCTCCGAGAAAACGTCCTGAAAGGCAGTTCGGTACTCCTCCAGGCCGGCCCCGATCTTCTGCCGGATGACGGCGTTGTGGCCTCCCCGGGTCCAGAACTCCAGCAGCAGGCGGAGACGGCGAGGCTCCTCCGACATCCGCTGGAGCTCCTGACCCACCAGGGCCTGCAGTCGTTCCCGCGGTTTCCGGATGGTCCGAATCTCATTGGGCACGGTCAGCGAGAGGGTGCCCGCGAGAACCCGGTCGAGCAAGGCCAGACCCAGCTGGTCCTTCCGCTTGAAGTGGAAGAGGACCAGGCTGTGACTGAGCCGGGCGCGGGCGGCAACGGCCCGCACGGTGAGACCATCGATCCCCCTCCGCAGCGCCACTTCGTATGACGCCTCCAGGATCTGTTCCCGCCGGGTGGCTTGGCTTTCCTTCTGCCCTGGCATCTTCTGCCTCCAGTGTTGGTGCTATTGACCTTACGGTTAATAAAGAGTAGTATTTATTAACCGCTTGGTCAATAGCGTAATCTCGCGCCGCCCACTCTATAAGTCTGAAGTCGAACCCAAACTGAGGCCTCTCGCAATGACCGCGTCGCCCGACACGTTGACCGACCGTATGATCGCGCGGGTGAAAGCCGCCCGCCGTGCCGCCGACCAGCGCGCGAGTGCAACCAGGCCCAAGGTGAGGCGGGGGCAGCCGCGTCCGGCCGATCCGTCCTCGCCCGATATGGAGGAAACCCGGGACACTGAATCGCTCAAACGGGTGTTCCACGAGTTGGGAGTCTCTTACCGCCGCTATCGGAAACAGACCGGAGGCCCGGTGGTGCCGGGCCTCCGCGATGCCGCCTACAACTTCCGGGCGGAGCCAACCCTCGC
>JBJMPB010000469.1:0-5364 GCA_045803455.1 Gemmatimonadales bacterium
GAATCGATCAACCGTAGCATCACGGTTTCGGGAATCTTCTTCCCGGTCGGCTTGAAGGTCCCGGCCTCGTGCAGCTTGATGCTGGCTCGGACTCTTCCATGATCATCAGTGATCTCCAGCGCGCGACCCCGAAGCACGGGCGATGCCGAGCTGGCCAGCGCGGGCCCAGTGCGCCAGAGCAGGAGGAAGGAGAGGAGCAGGAGGTTCAGGAAAGAAAGGGCAAACAGATATCGCTGTGTTCTCATGGTGCTAACCTCCGGGAACTGGCCGAGCGACCGGGAGGATCAGGTCGCAATACTCGAATCGGTTGTCACGGCGGAGCCGTTCGCCTCGCTCGAGGTGAATGGGGCGCCTGAAAATTGGCCCATCATACACGCAGGTATGGAATTCACCCCTTTCGCCACAGGGGTCCACTGATTCTGGAAGGTCCGAGAGCAGCTCCTCGTCGAATTCCCTTCCCGCGAACTCCGGGCCGAGCTGAGTCGTGTCCACGCAGGTAAGGATGGCCCGAAAGCCTTGGCTGATGAACTCCCGCGCAAGCCGGCCGGTATCCCGCCCCCACAGCGGAAACACCGGCGTCCAGCCCAGCTGATTCAGCAGGCGCTCGCGGTAAGCGCGCACATCCGTGAGGAAGAGGTCGCCAAAGGCCAGGTGGCGGAGCTCTGGGTGCTGCAGCCGCAGCAGGTCCAAGGCGGACCCGAAGGATTTCTCGTAGATGGCGTTGTTGGCTGCGGCCGGGATGGTGGCTTCTACCAAAGGAAGGCCGAGCTCCCCCACTTGAGCCTCGAGGACAGTGCGTCGGATCCCATGCATGCTGATTCGCTCATAGTCGCCGGTCACGGTGGTGATCAGGGCGACGAGCTCGAAACCCGGATCGCTCTGGAGCGCCGCGAGTGCGAGGCTCGAGTCCTTGCCCCCACTCCACGCCAGGGCGACCGAAGCACTCATGCTGGAGCCAGAATTCAGGCGCGCCCTCGAAGCTTGGCAATCCACCAGCGCACGCCCACAAAGAGGAAACGCCAGTCGTGGAAGAATTCCGGTGGCTTGCCCTCGAATGCGTGTCCGACAAACTGAAAGATCCAGCCGACCGCGAACATCGCCAGCGGAACCGGCCAAAGCCGGGGCACGAAAATGGCCACCACCGCCACGGGAACCGAGAGTGCGATCAGAGGGATGCCGAGCGTGTGGCAAAACCGATTGATAGGATGCTGATGACTGTGGGAGTACCGGGCGATCCACTCATCCCACGGCCGGCCACCGAGCATTGATCTTACCTCACTGACTTGGGTGACTGACGGCGGATCACTTCATCCACCACAGCCCGCAGGCTGGAGACGTCATCGAGACTGGGCTCGCTTCGGGCCATCTCCCAGTCCAGCTCCGCCTCGCCCCTATCGATGGCCACCGACCGCCAGCGGGTGCCATGAAAGCTGCCGTCGGGCTCGAAGCGGCCCCCCAGGCTTTCCTGCTGAATCAGGGCGGGCTGGTTGACGGGTGGTGGAGCAGGGTTCTCCAACCCGCTGCGATAGAGCACCCCATCACCAGCGCTGAGCAGGGCACCGCTGCCGTCGAGCACCACCTGTATCGTGCGGGAACCTGCGTCACCGGCCGAGAGATGCAGGATGAGTTGTTCCCAGCCCGCCACGGCCGAGGCCTCAGGATCGGGAATCATACCCGGCGGCGCAACCGGTTTCCGAATGGGCACCGCATCCGGGGGCAGGGGACCAAGCAGCGTGTGCCAGACGGCAACCGCAGGGCGTTCGTATTCCGGATCCGGCATGGTAGATCTGGTCATGCGGTTGAAGTTCCTCGGTGCGCACAGTCCTGTGCTGCTTATATCCGAAATCGGTGACATTCGCCAGAACCGGCCGGCAGGTTCATGCCGAAAGGCCGTCCTCCTGTCGCAAGCGGTATCCGAGGTATCCGGCAGGAATCAGGAGGACTGGGGCTGTGGCCACCCCAGGCGTGCCTGCCCTGCAGAAGGCTCCAGATCGGATGACCCACGCCGTTGACCAGCTCGACGATAACCGATAAGGCGCTCCGCCCTCACTCGTCGGGTAGCTGGGCCACGAGCTTCCTGGGCGCAATTGCGCGGTAGCTCTCATCGATCCAGAGCTCGAGCAGCTGAAGTGGGACCTTGGCCGAGCGGGGAAATCGGGCGGTGACCCAGCCGCTCTTGCCCAGTCCATATTCCGTAGGGGAGGCAAAGGGGAGTTTCACTGCAACCGCCGCGGAGGAGGGCAGCTTCGCCGACAGGGAGAAGCTCTCCTCATCCGCGGCAAGGAAGACGAAGGACTTTCCCTTGACCTTGATGGCATGGTGGCCCCAGGGCATGTCCTCGTGAGCCCCGGGATAGGAGAGCGCCAGCTTGCGAAGTCGTGCGCCATCATGAGGGAGCCGACCCTTTGTGGTCACGTCCAGAAAGCCTCTTGCTGAGGGGCCCCCAAATCCACGATCCCCGCTTGGGAGAAGTCTGGATAATGCTGCGCAGATCTTCGGCCGGCCAGTGGTGCAACGCGAAGGTCGCGTATAACCTCCGTGTCTTCGTGCTCCATGTCTCGGCGTCGTGAGCTTCATACCCATGCAAATCCTTCCACTTCTATTGTCCGCCAGTTCGCTGATTCAGGCCCCGGCTCATCGCGACTCTTTGGCTTCGCGATGGGAAGCGGAGGCCAGGGCGGTGACTATCACCCGTGACGATTGGGGTATTGCCCATGTTCGGGGGAAGACCGACGCCGACGCGGTGTTCGGGATGATCTACGCCCAGGCGGAGGACGACTTCAATCGAATCGAGATCAACTATCTCAATGCGCTGGGACGGCTGGGCGAAGCCGCGGGCGAGAGCGCCGTCTGGCAGGACCTGCGGATGAAGCTGTTCATCGATCCCGACAGTCTCCGGGCGACCTACGCGCGAAGTCCCGACTGGCTCCAGCGCCTGATGACCGCCTGGGCCGATGGGCTGAACTACTACCTGCACACCCATACATCGGTGAAACCCAAGGTGATCGCACGGTTCGAGCCTTGGATGGCGCTCAGCTTCAGCGAGGGAAGCATCGGCGGCGACATCGAGAGCATAGACCTGGATGACTTGCGCAGGTTCTACGGCGACACGGCGAGCCGGCCCTCCCCGCTGGATTCGACCCGCCGAGCTACGCTCAAGTCAGAGTCGAACGGCTTCGCCATCGCTCCGGCCAATACGCTGAACCACAGGGCCCTCCTGCTGATCAACCCCCATACCACCTTCTTCTTTCGCTCTGAGCTGCAGATGACCAGCGAGGAGGGGCTCAATACCTACGGTGCGGCAACCTGGGGCCAGTTCTTCATCTATCAGGGCTTCAATGACCGGCTGGGCTGGATGCACACGTCCACCGGCGCCGATGCCATCGATGAGTACGCGGAGACGGTGGTGCGCCGGGGAGATCGGCTCTTCTATCGTTATGGCGGGAAGGAGCTGCCGCTGGTCAGCCAGCGGATCACGGTACCCTACCGCACGCCAGCCGGCATGCGGTCACGTACGTTCACCGTTTACCGAAGCCATCATGGGCCGATAGTTCGAGCCGCAGACGATGCCTGGATCAGCGTTCGGCTGATGGTGAAGCCGATCGAGGCGCTGAGCCAGTCGTATCTCCGCACCAAGGCGCGCTCGCTTGCCGAGTACCGCAAGGTCATGGAGCTGCACGCGAACTCCTCCAACAACACGGTCTACGCCGACGCCGATGGACACATCGCCTACTTCCATCCCCAGTTTGTTCCCCGGCGGGATAATCGGTTCAACTGGGACCTGCCGGTGGACGGCAGTAATCCGGCCACGGAATGGAAAGGAGTTCATGGCATCGAAGACAGTCCGCATGTAATCGATCCGCCCAACGGCTGGATTCAAAACGTCAACAACTGGCCCTATTCAGCCGCGGGCCCCTACAGCCCGAAGCAGAAAAAATTCCCGGGCTACATGGACAACGCCGGGGAGAGCCCGCGAGGCCTCCACGCCATCATGGTGCTGGACGGCAGGAAGGACTTCAGCCTGGACCGGCTGCGGGATGCAGCCTTCGACAGCTACCTGCCCGCCTTTGCTCGATTGATCCCGCCACTGGTTGCGGCATTCGATTCGATGCCCGCATCAGGCGACACCCTGAGGCGGCAGCTGGCGGAGCCGATAGACTCTCTCCGGAAATGGAACTATCGCTGGAGCTCTGCTTCAGTGGCGACGGCGTTGGCGGTGTACTGGGGCGAGGCGCTGGCACAGTCGGTCCAGGCTTATGCAGCGGATGCGGGCATGACTACCTACGAGTACATGACGGCTCGGGTCCGGCCGGCACAGGCTCTGGCTGCACTTCAGGTGGCGCAGGATCGTCTCACCCATGATTTCGGGAACTGGAAAACGCCCTGGGGCGAGATCAATCGTTTCCAGCGGCTCACCGCCGACGTTGAGCAGACCTTCCGCGACGCGGCGCCGAGCACCCCCGTGCCGTTCACGCCGGCACAGTGGGGCTCGTTGGCGGCCTATGGAGCCAAGACGTACCCCGGAACCAGGCGGCGCTACGGTACCTACGGCAACACGTTCGTCGCCGTGGTGGAATTCGGCAAGGACAGTATCCGGGCCAGAGCGGTGAGCCCGGGAGGCGAGAGCGGAGATCCTCGCTCGCGGCACTTCAACGACCAGGCGGAGCGCTACGCCGCCGGCAACTTGCGTGAGGTGTACTTCTATCAGGGCCAGCTCCAGGGGCACACCGAGCGGGCTTACCACCCGGGAGACGCTGCGGCGCAGAAGTAGGCGTGGCCATCCGTGGAAACTCTCAACCATCCGGCGGCGTAGGGCCACCGTTCGCTCTTGAAACGACACAATCTTAGGAGGTTGCGTGCGATCGTTCGCCCTGCTGGTCCCCCTCGTGTTGCTTGGCATCCATCCCGCGCCCAAATCCGGTGAAGAGCTCGTCCGCCAGATGCACGATCGCTACGCCGGCAAGTGGTATCACAATCTGACGTTCACCCAGACCACCAGCTTTCCCGATCGGCCGGCGGAAACCTGGTATGAAGCCGGGGAAATTCCCGGGAAACTCCGCATAGACATCGCGCCGCTCGACAGCATGAACGCGTTCATGTACCTGGGCGACTCCGCCATTGTGTTCAAGGGAGGCAAACGGGTGGGGGCAAGACAGGATCGCAACCTGCTGATGACCCTTGGCTTCGATGTCTACGGGCAGCCGCCCCAGACCACAGTCGCCCAGATCAAGGCGGCGCATGTGGACCTGAACAAAATCCGGGAGGACAGCTGGCGCGGGACCAAGGTGTGGGTGGTTGGAGCGGAAAAGGGCGACACCAATACCAATCAGTTCTGGATCGAGCAGGACCGGCTGCTCTTCGTAC
>JBJMPB010000470.1:0-7010 GCA_045803455.1 Gemmatimonadales bacterium
TTCCCTCGTATGGCGGAGGAACTCCGGAGGAAGTGCTGGCTCAGATCATCGACGAGCGCCGCCGGGAGCTGTTTCTCGAGGGCCAGCGCCTGGGCGACATCATCCGCTACGGCGTGCCGCTATATCCGGCCCCGGGGACACCCTTCGCGGTGGGTGCGGGGACCTCGGGTGAGTATGGAACGCAGGTATGCTTCCCCCTTCCGACGGTGGAGCGGAACAACAATCCGAGTATCCCGGATTGACATGAGGAACGTGAGGAACGAAGGTAGGCTGTAACTGAGCTACCTCATCCCGAGCAGAGCGAGGGATCCACTCCACCTGAAGCAAGGCTTGGAGTAGATCGTCGTTCCTCACGTTCCACACGTTCGGTATCTTCGGGCATGACTTCCCCCGCAGTACGACGGCAGCGCTTTCGCGAGCTGCACCAGTCCGGCTGCTTCTTGATCCCCAACCCATGGGACATCGGCAGCGCCAGGATCCTCGCCCGGCTCGGCTTCCCCGCCCTCGCCACCACCAGTTCCGGATTTGCCTGGTCGCAGGGACGGCGCGACAACCACATCACGCTGGACCAGGCCCTCGCCCACATGCAGGAGATCTCCTCGGCGGTGGACCTTCCGATCAACGCCGACTTCGAGGGCGGGTTCGCAGTCGAGCCGGAGGACGTCGCCCTCAACGTCTCGGCGGCAACCCAGACCGAGGTCTCCGGGCTCTCCATCGAGGACTCCACCGGCGACTCGGATAAGCCGCTGTTCGATTTCGACCTCGCGGTCGAGCGGATCCGCGCTGCGCGCCGTGCCATTGACCAGAGCGGCAGCGGGATCCTGCTGGTGGGCCGGTCGGAGGGATTCATCGTGGGGCAGCCGGATCTGCGAGAGACGATTCGGCGGCTCACCGCCTACGCCGAGGCGGGAGCGGACTGCCTCTATCCACCGGGGATCCGAAGTCGAGAGGAAATTTCAGCGGTGGTGAAAGCCGTGTCGCCCAAGCCGGTGAACGTGCTGGTCGGGAGCGATTTCACGACGGTTGGAGAGCTGGCCAAGCTCGGCGTGCGGCGGATCAGCGTGGGTGGAGCGCTGGCGCGCGCGGCGTGGGGCGGGTTCCTCCAGGCGGCCAAGGAGATCGCGAGCGAAGGGAGCTTCACCGGACTGGCGAAGGCGGCGCCGTGGGATGAGATCGAAGGATTCTTTGATTAGGCGACAGCGTCGCAACTCTCCACACGCTGATCGATCCCCCGCGATAGGGCTGGTGAAAGACGGCGCCGACGGTGTCACTCGGCGACCGGGTGGATCGAATCAGAAGACCGGTGGGATGCTCTCGAGCCCATTGAGGAACCTGCGCCCAACTCAGCTGGGCAAACGGGCGCTCCAGCCGTCCCAGGAAGTGAAACGTCCCGGCATACTGCCCCTTGAATGCGATCGGCCGGCCGGAGGCCTCCGCCTGATGGAGATAGCTCGAGACCGGCCGAAGATCGGAGCGGTCAAGGTATCCCTTACCGGCAGTCTCTACGAGAATCACCAGCAGCGGGCTCACCAGACTCAGCGCGATCGCGGTCTGTCGCCGGTCTGACGGCAGCGCCTTCGCCGCGAGCAGCGCCACACCCGGCAGCAGCGGGAACAGATAGTGCGGCTGCTTTCCGCTGATCAGCGACAGAATGACAAAACTGGGAATGACCCAAGTAAGCCCGAACCGAAGGGTAACATTCGCCGGCGAGCGGACGGCTCCGGCGAGCGAGCGCCACCACTCGGGCCAGAGACTCCAGGGAAGGAGCACGAGTGGAAAGGCCGGGAGGTACCACCACACTGGGTGACGGTGGGCGAACGACTTGGTGATCCGGCCCGCCGTCTGGCCCCACAGGATGGCGTCGCGATAGGCTCCGCCCTGGTCGGCCGAGGCGCCGAGAGCCCAGCCCAGACCCAGTGCGGCGCCGAGCGCGAGCGCCGCCACCAGTCCGAGATACCAGCTAGTCCAGCGACGCTCTGCTGCTTTCGGAGTCCACCACGGCGCCAGCACCGCCGCGGGAAGCACGTGAATCAGGACTACCGGTCCCTTGGCCAACACACCAAGACCCACGCCTGCAGCATAGGCGATCCATCCCGACCCGGTCCGTCCTCGCCAGACTTCCACCAAGCCGAGCAGTGCCAGCAGCACGCAGGCGGTGAGCAGGGTGTCGAACAGTACCAGCGTTGAGTACGTCACCCAGAGCAGCCCACTCAGGAACGGGAGGGTGCGATCCGCGACGTCGGGCAGCTCCGGCTCGAGCTTGCGCGTCAGTCTCACCAGCAGCAGCGTGCTGATCACAGCAAAAATCGGTTGCAGGAGACGAGGCCACCATTGATTCACTCCGAAGAGGCGCCAGCCGAGCAGCATGCCCCAGAAGAGAACCGGCGGTTTGTCGGGATAGGGACTGCCGTTGAGGTAGGGGACCAGCCAGTCGTGGCGGAGCCACATCTCCCACGCCACCGAGAGGTAGCGGGTTTCGTCGATCGCGAGTAACGGGCGCAGCGCGAGAGCCAGGGCGACCGCTACACCCCACAGAATCAGCCAGCTCCAACCGCTCAGGAATTTCGGTAGCCGATCAGGCCTCGGCACGGCGGGGCCGGTGGATCAGCTGCAGGTTGCGCAGATACACCAGAAAGCCACTGAGCTGGCCCACGAAGAAGACCGGGTCATGCCGGTGAACGGCATAGAACAGAAGGATGAGCGAGCCGCCGAGGCTGAAGTACCAGAACTCGACCGGCACTACGCTCTCGCCGACCCGCTCGCTGCGCCACCACTGAAACAGGAAGCGCATCGCGAACAGGGCCTGGCCAATGAAGCCGAGCGCGAGCCAGAGCTGGTCATGTGTCATGGGAATTCTCCGCGATAGCCGGCCGAATCTGCCGGCGCATAAGCCACCATACCCCCGGCAGGTCGAGCAGGCCGACCCAGAGCCGGTCCAACACTCCGTAATGGGAGCGACCGGAGCCACGAGGCCGGTGATTGACCGGAACCGAGGCGACCCCCCAGCCGCTCCTGAGGAACAGCGCGGGAAGATAGCGGTGCATGTGATTGAAGTGCGGCACCGACATGAAAGCGGACCGCTCGAACAGCTTGAGGCCGCACCCGGTGTCCGGAGTCCCGTCGCCCAGTACCCGACTACGAACGGCGTTCGCGATCCGGCCCGCCATCCGCTTGTCCCATCGGTCGCGGCGAAGGCGGCGGTTTCCAATTATCAGGCGGACCGGCGGACGGGCGGACAGGCGGACGGAGTTCTGCACCATGTCGAGCATGGGGATGATGTCGGCCGGATCGTTCTGACCGTCGCCGTCGAGGGTGGCGATCCAGGGCGCCCGAGCGGCCTCAACTCCGCTCACGATCGCGGCGCTCTGACCCGCCCGCTCCCGGTGGCGCACCAGCCTGATTCCGGGCTTCTCCGTCGCCAACCGCGCCAGACCCTCAGCGCTGCCGTCGTCGCTCCCATCGTCCACGTAGACGATCTCGTAGTCCACTCGGCCGTCGAGTGCTCGGCGGATCTCTTCGGTGAGCCGGCTCAGGTTGTCGGCCTCGTTATGCACGGGAACTACGATGGACAGCTCGGGGGGCATAGTGCTGAGTCTAGGGTCTAAACGTCCAGAGTCTAGACTCTAGGGCTTGGCCGTGGCTTGCCTCCGGGCGGCTGCGACCAGGCTGTCGGCCCGATTACTCGCCTCGCTGATGATGCCCGCGGCCTTGGCGTCGGTCTCCTGCCGCAGCTTGTCGGCCGCGACCTTGGCCCCGGCCTGCAGCAACGGGTTATCACCCGCCCTTCCCATCAGCGAGTCGGCCTGCTGATACCCGGTCCGCTTCACCCCCGCGGCAAGGGACTCCGCCTGCTGCCGGATGGCAGCCGCCTGCTTCTCCGCCTCTGCCACCGCCCGCAGCGCCACCGAGTCGACCTTCTGGGTGACGGCCTGGGTAACTGCCTGCTGCGCTCCGGACGCCACCGTCGAGGTGACGCTGCCGAGGCCGACTTTGACGTCGGGGTCGGTGATCTTGCCGGTGAGCCCGATGTTGAGCGGGACCTCGGACGCCGCGCCGAGATTGAACCCGGCCTTCGAGGCCAGCCCGGCCAACGCCTGATCGGCACCGCCTACCAGGGACTTCGGCAGCCTCAGCCCCAAGGTGTAGTCCATGGTCTGGTCGATGCCGTTGGATCCGGCCACGCTCATGCTGGTGCCGGCCAGCTTCACGGTGAACGGCTGGGTAACGAGGCGACCGTCCTTGATTTGAAATCCGGTCTTGATCGCCTGCATGGTGGGGTTGTTGAGGATCTGGAGCTTGGTGACGTCCACCAGCTTCTCCATGCCGGGGAAATTCCGCAGGGCGACGTTCTGGCTCTGAAGAATTCCTTTGCCACTGAGGGCCTTGAACAGCGGCATCATGTTCTTGCCCAGGGCGCCGCTTAAGTTGATATCGGTGTTCACCGTACCCGAGGCGTACTTCGCCACCGGCGCGAACATCTGCACCGTGGTGAACGCCTGGAAGGCGGAGGGAATGTCGATCTTGACCATCTTGAGGCCGACATCGAACGCCGGCTTGGCCAGCATCTTGGTGTCGTATGATCCGTTCAGGACGATCTGGCCGCCCAGCGTGTTCATCCGGAAGTCCTGCAGCGTCGCCCGCTGATCCTTGATCCGAAGCTTCCCGGTTGCGCCAGTCATCTTGAGCTTGTTGTAGGTCAGCTCCTTCACCGTCGCGTTGAGGCCGAAGTCGATCTTGGGCGGCACCGGAATGATCTGCAGGTCGCCCTCACCCGAGCGCCACTCGTCCAGATCGAAGTGATTGCTCTGGACCGTCGCGCTGCCCTTGAGGGTATCATCCCGGAAGGCATAGGAGATCAGGTTGTCGAGCGAGCCGGTCGCCCGGAGATCGCTGCTGCCGACCGTGCCGGCGAACTGGGTGAGCTGGGCCCGCTGGGGCGCGAGCTTGAGCGAGGCCTGCTGGATCGATAGCGGATGGGGCAGCGCCTCTCCCTTAACAGTCATACCGGCGACGTCCACGGTCCCACTGGCCGCGACTCGGTCGTACTGCTGCTTGTCTATGGCCGACATCCGGGTCTTCACCGCCGCGTCTGCGGCGATGGTGCCGGTGAGCTGGTCCACCTTATCCAGCTTGACCGTGCGGCGCACGTCGGCCAGGTCGACCTTGCCCTTCATCCTGAGATCCACGTTGGGATCGGACACCGGGGTCCGCACCATCAGCGACGCGTCCACCGGGTTCGCCCCCATCCGGAGGTGGAAGCGGCTCAGGTTGACCACCGTGCTATCGGCGCTCCCGCCGGGATTGGTGAGCGCCAGGTCCATCTGGATGTCACGCGCCGGCAGCGGGAGATCGGGATATTGGAACGCGGCGTTGTCGACCTTGGCGTTGATGGCGAACCCGGGGAAGGCGCTGTCGCCGTACTCACCCTTGATCCGGCCGTCCAGGGTGAACCCGCCGGAGGTCTTCACCTTGTCGAAGTCGTGAGCGTAGACCGCCGGGACCAGAGACAGGATGCTGAGGAATTTGGTGCTGGGGGCCTTGAAGGCGAGATCGAGCCCGAGGAGCTTCCCGGCCGAGCGGGCCGAGCCGGTGACGCCGAGCTTGAGGTCGTTGAGACTGAGGTCGGTGGTCTTGAGGGTGTAGACCTTGTTGGCCAGGTCGGCGGTGACGTCGGCGTCGAGACCCAGGCGGACCCGGTTGAGATAGGGTATGCCGGCAAAGCTCACGCTCACCGTGTCGGCGTCGGCTTTGGTCTTGACCGCAACCTGCTTCTGGCTGAAGTCGCCGCTGAGCGACTGGTCGTAGCCCTTGAGGGTCGCCTTGAGCCTGGCTCGGCGGTTGTCGAAGGAGACGGCGCCGTCTTTGATCTCGAACTGCCGTAGACTCACCGACATCGCCTTCGACGATGGGGGACTCGCGGCTGGGGACTCGCGACTGATGCTCCAATTGGCGGTTCCATCCTCCAGCGCGATCAAGTTGAGCCTCGGCTGATCCAGCTCGACTCCCCGCACCACGATCGGCTTTCCACTCACCGCATAGCTCACCACGCTAGGGAGGCTCAGCACGACGCCCAGGTGGCGCACGGCCGCCAGGGTGTCGCCCTGAAATCGGCCCTGATTGGCGACGGTGAGGTCGTCCAGCCGTAGGGTGAGGTTCGGGAAGTGGCGGAAGAAGGTGAGCCCGGCGTCGCGCCAGTCGACCCTGGCGTTGACGCTCCGGTTAGCGGCTTCCTTGGCCTTGGAGGCGATCTGGTTCTTGAACAGGAGGGGCAGAACCAGGAGCAGCAGGAGCACCAGGGCGAGCAGGCCGCCGACTATGACGAAGACACGTTTCATGCGACTAGGCTCAAGGGTTCTGGGTCTAGAGTCAAGGTCATCGGTCACTTAGAGATCTAACCCCATTTGGAGTGTTTGTGTTGCGGGAGGGGAACCTCCTGCGCGCGCGTTCGCACATGCTACGCTCCCGCTTCAGAGACCCCGGTCCAGAGGCAAGTGCTGACACGCGCTCCGGAGGTCCCCCTCCCGCAATCAGGCGTTTCCCACCAAGTTCCCTCCCTTGCTTCCCACCAACCAGGCACACTCGTGACCGACGTCAACCCGGCTCTCGCGGCCGCAGTGCGAGATCGCTACATACTCGAGCGCGAGCTCGGCAGCGGCGGCATGGCCATCGTTTATCTGGCCGAGGACGTGAGACACCGGCGCAAAGTTGCCGTGAAGGTGTTGCGCGGCGAACTGGCGGCGACGATGGGTCCGGAGCGCTTCCTCCGCGAGATCGAGGTCGCGGCCCGGCTGCAGCATCCGCACATCCTTCCGCTGCACGACTCGGGCGAGGCCCAGGGCTTCCTCTACTACGTCATGCCCTTCGTGCCGGGCCACAACCTCCGGCATCGGGTCAGCCGCCAGGGCGAGCTGCCGATCCACGAGGCGGTCAAGATCCTGATCGAGGTCACCGACGCGCTGGCCTACGCCCACTCCCAGAACGTGGTGCACCGCGACATCAAGCCGGAGAAT
>JBJMPB010000435.1:0-4900 GCA_045803455.1 Gemmatimonadales bacterium
ATAAGCTAGACCCGTAGGCCGTATCCAGTCCGGCGACAACCGTCGCGCCCGCGTGTCAACGAACGTGAGGAGGTGGCCATGTTGTGGACGATCTTCGTGATACTCCTGGTGCTGTGGTTGCTGGGGGTCGTCACATCCTACACCCTCGGGGGTTTCATCCACGTCCTGCTGGTCATCGCGGTGATCATGGCGGTGATGCAGTTGATCCAGGGCAGAAGGGCTTTGTAGAGAGGGCTACGGCTATTGGCTATGACCGTCTCTGACCCATAGCCAATAGCCGTAGCGGCGCCCATGCCCCGCAAGCCCTCGTCCCGCGGAGAGAAGATTCGCTATGCGGTCGTCGGTCTGGGACACATCGCCCAGGTCGCGGTCCTGCCGGCTTTTGCCCACGCCAAAAATTCCGAGCTAACTGCCCTCGTCTCCAGCGACCCCGAGAAGCTGGAAAAGCTGGGACGCAAGCATAAGGTCCAGCGGCGGTACTCCTACCAGGAATTCGACGACTGTCTGGATAGTGGAGCGGTCGACGCGGTCTATATCGCTCTTCCCAATCATCTCCACCGGGAGTACTCCGAGCGGGCGCTCCGCCGCGGGATACACGTCCTGTGTGAGAAGCCCATGGCGGTGACGGAGGAAGACTGCCGCTCCATGATCCGGGTGGCCGAAGAAAACCAGGCCAAGCTCATGGTGGCCTACCGGCTGCACTTCGAGGAAGCCAACCTGAAAGCGATCGACCTGGTTCAGAGTGGAAAGCTGGGAGATCCGCGACTATTCGACTCCGTCTTTACCATGACAGTGAAGGAAGGAGACATCCGCCTCAACCCCCGGGAACTTGGGGGCGGAACGCTGTACGATATCGGGATCTACTGCATCAACGCGGTCCGGAACCTGTTCGGAGCCGAGCCAATGGAAGTGGTTGCGTTCAGCGCCAACTGCGGGGATGAGCGCTTCCAGCAGTGCGAGGAGACCACGAGCTGCATTCTGCGCTTCCCCGGACGGGAACGGCTGGCGACCTTCACTTGCAGCTTCGGGGCGACGGATGTCTCCCATTACCGGGTGGTCGGCTCTAAAGGACAGTTGGTGATGGACCCTGCCTATGAGTATGCCGAAGAGCTGGAGCAGAAGATCACAGTAGATGGCCGCACCCGGAGCAAGACTTTCCCCAAACGGGACCAGTTCGCGCCCGAGCTGATCAGTTTTTCCGAATCCATCCTTACCGGCAATGCCCCGGAACCGTCGGGCTGGGAAGGTCTGGCCGACGTTCGGATCATCCGCGCGCTCTACGGCTCGGCCGATACGGGCCAGCCGGTAACGCTGGAGCCCTTCAGCAAGGACAATCGACCCTCGATGAAGCAGGAGCTCCGCCGCCCACCGGTGTCCAAACCCAAGCTGGTCAATACCGAAGCGCCGTCTGAGTGACCCCACCGGCTCGGCTATATTGAGCCATGTTCCCCTACCGAGACGATAATCCCACCCTCGCCACACCGTTCGTAACCCTGCTCCTGATTGGGTTGAACGTGGTGTCCTGGGTTGTGGTGCAGGGAATGGGCGCGGAGCCTAATCTCTCCCGCTCGGTCTGCGAGCTTGGCCTCATCCCCGGTGAGTTCCTGGGGCGGCTGCCGGACGGCTTCAGCATCCCGATGAGCCGCACCATGGCCTGCGTCATCGAAGGGGATCCCAGCTGGTATACCCCGCTCACCTCCATGTTTCTCCATGGCGGTTGGTTTCACCTCATCGGCAACATGTGGTTCCTCTGGGTCTTCGGGAACAACGTGGAGGATTCGATGGGCCGAATCCGTTACTTCTTTTTCTATATCATCTGTGGGCTTGCCGCCGCGGCCTCGCAGACCCTGGTGAACCCGGGGAGCGCGGTGCCCATGGTCGGCGCGTCCGGGGCCATCAGCGGGGTGATGGGCGCGTACGTGGTGCTCTATCCCAAAGTGCGAGTGCACATGCTGGTGATCCTGGGGATCTTCATCACCCGCATCGTGGTCCCGGCGTACCTCATGCTGGGCTACTGGTTCCTGCTTCAGCTGGTAGGCGGCGGGTTGGCGTCCGGAGAAGGCGGTGTGGCCTTCTGGGCCCATGCCGGCGGGTTCGTCACCGGCGCGGTGTTGATCTCGATTTTCCGGGATCCCACGCTGGTGGCCAAGCATCGGGCGCTGGCCAGAACGGTGAATACCCTGGGATATCGCGAACAGACCTGAGGCAATGGGCAGGTGGCTGCAGTTGTCGAATGCGGGGCCGCCGGTAACTTCCAACATGCCCTCACGGCCGCCGGCGCGAATTCCTTCCTCACCCACGGGGGCCCTGGAGGTGCCGGTCACCCCCAGAAACCCCGGCATTCCACTCGAGCTCGACTGGATCCAGGAAGTCCGGGTCAACCGCAGCGCCACCGAGCGCCGCGCGGCCACGCTGCGGACCAGACGGACGGTTAAACGGGAGTGGCAGGCGGCCTGGCTTCTCCGGGCAATCACACTGATCGACCTGACAACTCTGCAGGGAGACGATACGCCTGGGCGGGTGCGACGTCTCTGCGCCAAGGCTCGTCGGCCGGTCAGGTTCGATCTGCTCGAGTCAATGGACGCGCGGCAGCTTCCCATCCGGGCCGCTGCCGTGTGCGTCTATCACGCATTCGTTGAGACAGCAGTGGAGGCGCTGGAGGGTTCAGGGATACCAGTGGCTGCCGTATCCACCGGATTTCCCGCCGGTCTGTCACCCTACCAGCAGCGAATCGAGGAAATACGCGCGTCGGTTGAGGCCGGCGCGGAAGAGATCGATGTGGTCATCACCCGGGCTCACGTGCTCACCGAGAACTGGTCTGCGCTCTATGACGAAGTGCGGACTATGCGACAGGCCTGTGGTGACGCCCACATCAAGACCATCCTCGCGACCGGGGAGCTTGCTACGCTGCGGAACGTCGCCCGGGCCGCTCTGGTGTGCATGATGGCGGGCGCCGACTTCATCAAGACCTCCACCGGCAAGGAATCCGTGAACGCGACGCTGCCGGTAGGCCTGGTGATGTGTCGGGCTATCCGAGAGTACCAGGAGCGCACCAGCCACCTCGTCGGCCTCAAGGCGGCCGGTGGGCTCCGCTCCGCGCGAGAGTCGCTGGACTGGATGGCGCTGATGAAGGATGAGCTGGGCGATCTCTGGCTCCGGCCGAACCTGTTCCGGATCGGTGCCAGCACGCTGCTCACGGACATCGAACGACAGCTTGAGCATTTCGTTACCGGCCGGTATTCGGCTTCTTACCGACATCCCGCTGGATAACTCCAAAGGGTCCCATGGCCTCTGTTCCGGAAATCTTCCATTCGATGGAATACGGGCCCGCCCCTGAATCGGGCGGACCGGTGCTGGCCTGGCTCGAGGGGCGAGGGCGGACGTTCGGGCTGTTTATCGGGGGTAAGTGGAGCGAGCCGGGCGAAGAGACTTTCGACACCCTGAATCCCGCCACGGCAAAGCCTCTGGCCTCCCTCACGCAAGCGACTGCGGCCGACATCGATCTCGCGGTTGCCGCCGCCCGCAGGGCTCAGCCCCAGTGGTGGGCACTCGGTGGGCACGGCCGGGCCCGCTATCTCTACGCGATTGCCCGGCAAATCCAGAAGCACAGCCGGTTCTTTGCCGTGCTCGAGTCCCTCGATAACGGCAAGCCGATCCGGGAGTCCCGCGACATCGACGTGCCGCTGGTGGCGCGCCACTTCTATCACCACGCCGGCTGGGCTCAGCTAATGGAGCAAGAGCTGCCGGAGCGGGAGCCGGTGGGAGTGATCGGACAGATCATTCCGTGGAACTTTCCGCTCATGATGCTGGCCTGGAAGATTGCCCCCGCCCTCGCCATGGGGAACACGGTGGTGCTCAAGCCGGCCGAGTTCACCTCGCTGACCGCGCTCAGGTTTGCGGGTCTGTGCGAGGAGATCGGCCTTCCGGCCGGCGTGGTGAACATCGTGACTGGAGACGGGCGGACCGGCGAAGCCCTGGTAAAGCATCCTGATGTGGACAAGATCGCCTTTACCGGCTCGACCGAGGTGGGGCGGCTCATCCGTCAGGCCACGGCCGGGAGCGGGAAGAAACTTTCGCTCGAGCTGGGCGGAAAGTCTCCGTTCATCGTGTTCGGCGACAGCGATCTGGACAGCGTGGTCGAAGGCGTGGTCGATGCCATCTGGTTCAACCAGGGCCAGGTCTGCTGCGCCGGCTCGCGCCTGCTCGTCCATGAAGGAGTCGCCGAACGCTTCTACGGCAAGCTCCGGGCGCGCATGGAGACCCTGCGCGTCGGCGATCCGCGCGACAAGTCGATCGACATCGGAGCGATCATCGCGCCCGTCCAGCTTGAACGGATCGGCCGCCTGGTGCGCCAGGGCGTCGACGAAGGCGCCCAGATGTGGCAGCCCTCGTGGAGCTGCCCGCGCGACGGCTACTTCTATCCGCCCACACTCTTCACCGGCGTCGCCCCGGCGGCGACCATCGCCCAGGTCGAGATCTTCGGACCGGTGCTCGTCGCGATGACCTTCCGCACGCCGGAAGAGGCCATCGAGCTGGCCAACAACACCCGCTTCGGCCTCGCCGCCAGCCTGTGGACCGAGAACATCAATCTCGCCCTGGAGCTCGCCGCCAAGATCAAGGCCGGCACCGTCTGGATCAACAGCACCAACCTCTTCGACGCCGCCGCCGGCTTCGGCGGCTATCGCGAGAGCGGCTTCGGACGCGAGGGCGGCAAGGAGGGCCTCTGGGAGTACGTCCAGCCGCGCTGGCAGGCGGAGATGAAAGCGGCGCACAAGACCGCCGATCCGGCGATCGCGCTCCCCGCGCAGGACGACGACGAGGCCGAGACCGACGATGTGACGCCTGCCGGTCTGCCCGCCCTCGACCGCACCGCCAAGCTCGACATCGGCGGCAAGCAGAG
>JBJMPB010000438.1:0-3396 GCA_045803455.1 Gemmatimonadales bacterium
AGGAAGTCCAGCGATGGTGGGACGACCAGGTACCAGCCGAATGCTGCGCCGGCGATGAAGAGCGCTGGCACCATCGCCACTAGTGGCCGCAGGCTTCGGTGATGCTGCTCGTCCACCGCGGGGATCAGGAACGCGTACAGCTGGTAGCTGGCGACGGGCACGGCGAGCAGCAGCCCGCCGTAGATGGAGATGCTGATCGAGGTCATCAGGGGATCCAGCGGGTTGGTGGCCAGAAACTTCGTCTCCCGGCCGTCAGGCAGGGGCCCCTGCAGGAAGGCGAGGATCTCGCCGCTTCGCCAGAAGCACAGCGACACCCCCAGGCCGAGTACGCCCAGGATGATGATCAGCCGGCTGCGCAGCTCGTCCAGGTGTCCCGTTAGCTCGATCGGTTGTGCGGGCGCTGCCCGCCGGACGCGCACGACTACCGGGCCCCGGCGGCAGAGCGGGCCGTGGCCTGCGGCTGGAGCAGGGGGTCTACGGACTCGACGGCAAGAGGCAGTGCGGGGCCGTGCTGCACCTCTGGTGCGGGGGCGGGCTCGTTGCCGCTGACGGAATCCTTGAACTCGCGGATGCCTCGGCCGAGCGACTTACCGACGTCGGGTAGGCGCTTCGGGCCGAGGATGACCAGGGCGATGACCAGCACGATCACGAGTTGAATGGGAGAGACGTCAGGCATGCGATTGCCACCTTTCGAGGTGAGGGAGAACCGCCCGGCGCGCTGGAGCCGTGCTGCGCGCCGGGCGGTGGACGCCGTGCTAGCTGGCGTCAGGATTGAACGTGTTGATCCCGGCGTCGGTCGGGGTGCGCTTCTGAACCTGATTGAAGTCGTAGAAGCGGCCCGGCTTCGCACCCTCGGCCCCGAAGTTGAACCCGGCGGCGAGCAGCTGCGCGACCGCCGTCTCGATGTGGGTGAACCCCTTCTGACCCTGGTTCGGAGCGCCCTGCGCAGTCTCGGGCTGGTTGAACTTCATAAACGCCCGGTCGTTCCCCAAAAGGCCCAGCGACTGCCTGGCGAGCGCCCGGTGAACCGCCTCCACGCCCATGAACTCTGCGGCGTAGGCGGCAGTCTTTCCCTGACCGGCGTTGGCGAACGCCTTGACCGCGATCAAGTACGCGTTGACGAAGATCTGGTCGCCCACCTGGAGCGTGTTCAGGAAGTTGGAACGGTTGGCGAACACGGCGTCAGGCACCCACACTTTCCAGGACGCCTGCTTACCCCCGAGGCTCTGGATCACCCGGAAGTGCCGCAACTCCTCGCGGGCAGCAGTCTTGATGTTGCGCTGCGTAACCGCATCACCGCCCAGACCGCGCTCCCAGCCGACCGTGTTCACGATCGTCGCCAGCACCTCAGCGCTGGCCGCCACGTTCAGGATCGTCTGCGGATTGTTCCGCGCGAACGCGGCGGTGGGCAACGCCATCACGCCCAGCGCGCCGCCACCCAGGGCAACCGCAGCCCCTTTCACGAATGTCCGCCGGTCACTCGCACCAAACCGCGGAGCCTGACCCTCAATCGCCTCGAACACCAGATCACTGTCCTTACTCATCCCTACCTCCTTCAATCAATGAACACATCAGACGCCATTCGCAGCAGGCAGCCAACCGGTTCACCGAGACCCGGGCAAGCGGCCTTGTACAGGGGGGTGCCCGACGCCCGCCTCCTTCGAGTGCACGCACCGGTGCGACGTTCTCCGCCTCCGATGCGATAGCCCCCGGCCACTACTTCGCGCTCCGCTCCCCGGGTCGCGCGGGGCATGAGGGTACTGCGGGTCGGGAGGTTCTGGCCGCTTCTCATGCTTTGGCCAAGGAGCGGGCCATGAGGAGCGGGCGGCCCGGCCGCAGTCCCCCGGGATTGAGCCGAACTGGTAGGGGACGTGGAGGCAACGCGGGCCTAGTGACCGTCCTCCGTGCGCATATCAGTCGTTGCCGTATCCGCCGCCAGCTAACCAGCCGCCCGACTCGCCGCTCTTGATCCGTCCAAGCCCGACCAAGGCGAGAATCCGTCGGACGGGGGCTGACGGCATCAGTTCCCACGACGGAGCGCGGTCTTCACACAGGCGGAGCGCTGCGACGAGACCGGCCAAGCCCGCAGAGTCGACCATCGACACGCCTCGAAGGTCAAGCACCACCTTGCGGTCACCAGTCTGTTCGTCGAGCAGGCGAGCGACGGCATCTCGGAGCGTGGCGCGTGCATCGAAGTCTAGGGATCCCGAGCACACAAGGCGAACCTCGGTTTCCGAACGCTCAGCCACGTGGAAGAACGCTGATCTAGGGGTGGCCTCGGCCATGGACACGACCGAGTACCCACAACAGCCACGTTGGAACATTCTCCTATCAACGGGACTTCGGCTGCCCGCAGTTTGGTTTTCCGCAAGCCGTGGAAACGGCGTATCGACAAGCAGCCACCACATCAAGCGAGATGACTGACACACACGAGAACGCTCACCGCCACTTGGCCGACGACACGCGGTTCCGCCCCCTGAACGAGCAGCACGAGCGGTTCTACTACACAGACGCTGAGACCGGTGAGAGCCGATGGCTGAGCCTTGAGGAGACTCTCGAGAAAAAGGCGGAGCTGGACAGGGCTGCGATACAGCGCGAGGACGCCGAAGCCGGCGAGAACACTCAGCCGGAAACCTCGGCTCCTCCTAGGACACCCGGCTCTCGAAACAACCCATAAGCGGGAGCCGGACGGCTCAAGCCCTCGGCAGCGATGTCGATACAGGCCACTGCGAACGGGATAGGACGGGAACGCCCCAGTTCGGCGTACCGCCCCGTTCATCTGGCTCAAAGGTAGGGCGGGCTCATTCCAACAGCATGCGAATGAGCCCGCCCAGTTCTTTCAATCTAGGACATGGTCAACTCGTAGACGGCTGACCGATGCTTGCGCTGCCCGCATGCACCGGCCCTACTTAGTGGATGGCGGCTCCCCAGTCTGCGCGGAGCTCAAACACGTCCTTGGTGTGGGTCACTCGTCGGATTGCGGTGCCGCGACGGTTCATCGTGAACAGGTCGTCTACCTGGGGGTCGGCGTGGTTGAAGACGATCCGCGCACCGTTGGGTGACCAGCTGGCGAAGAAGTCGAATCCCTCTCCGGCTTTGGAGTGGGTCAGTCGGCGCATACCACTGCCATCAGGATGGATGACGTAGATGTTCGCGGTGAACTCGACGCCGGGTACCTGCGGATGTCCCGTGAAGATGATCCAGCCGCCGTCGGGCGACCAATCGGGGTTGTCCGAATCAAGGCCGGGCGGGGTCAGCCGGTGCGCCGATCCACCGTTCGCGCTGATGACGAAGAGATGGTTTGGATCCTCCGACTCGTGGATGACTTGGGTGAAGACGATCCATCGTCCGTCCGGTGAATATTGACCCTCAGTGTGGGAGGTGTCGCGATCGATC
>JBJMPB010000456.1:0-6478 GCA_045803455.1 Gemmatimonadales bacterium
TGCGCACAACGTGCTTAGCCAACAAACCGGCGCCGATTCGGGCTCTGGTTTACCCGTATCCGGCCCCCGGTATTCGGAGCCGGCTGCGGGACCACATAGGGGTTGTCCAGATGCACCGTGCGGAAGGAGACAGCAGCCATCAAAAACAACTCAATCGAACAACGTCATGGTCGGGCGGGATGGGGCCGGTGAGCCGGCTGGCCGAGGACCTGGCGTTGACCCTGGGCTGTCCGGTCGAGGTCAGCTATCGGGAGGAAACCCGCGAGGTGGTCGCCGTGGCCCGGCCCCAGACCGGAGGCGAGGTCCAGGTGAGCCTGACCGTGTCGCCGATGGGACTCTGGCTGATGGACAATCCGTTCGTCGCCCTGAAATACGATCTGCTCAAGCAGCTACGCCGCCAGCTGGGGCAGCCGCACAACGAGAACACGATCTAGCCTCCAGTCCACCACCATCGTCCTCCGATACTCACTCCCCGAAGACTCAACTTCGGGCAGGCGGCGAACGCGGGCTGCGACGAGAACGTGCTGGTGGGTGTCCGATCAAAGCTTTCGCAGCGAGGCTCGATAGCTCAGCAGCGCTGCCCTGAGATCGCCACTCCAGGCCCTCTGGTGCTCGGCAACATTCCTGTGGTAGCTGGATTCGGATCGCACTCCGGCGGCATCGGCGCGTTGCTGACGGGCTTGGCGCCGGATCTGCTGCGAACGGCGGATCATCGGTGCCAGCGTGGTCAGGAGCAGCTCCGGCAAGAACGGCTTGCTGAGCAGCGGCACGTCCCCCAGAAGATCTGTAGATGGTATGGATGCGGACATGGCCACCACGGGCAGGTCGGGACGGCATGCCTGAAGCACTGCGATCAGCTCCCACCCGGAAACCACGGGCATCCTGAGATCGGTGACCACAGCGTCGACCTGATTTTCCTCGTCCTGCTCGAGAATCCGCATTGCCTGCTCTCCGTCGAGCGCCTCGATCGATGAGACGCCACTGAGCTTCAGGAACCGCTGTAGCACGCGGCTGAACCGGACCTCGTCCTCAACAACGAGCAAGGTTGTGCCGTAGAGGCACTCTTCGTCTTTGGCGGGGAAGTCCACGTCGTCATCCTATCCCCAAACGGTGGGTCGCGGAAGACCGTACGCTCGACCCAAGCATCGCCTGCAGGCGCCAATTTCGGGGTGACTTGAGTCACACCGGAGCCCCGGCCACAAATTCAAACTTGACGCCACCCCGAATCTTGGTAGGCTCTCCACCAGGATGACTCACCTCTGATGCAATTCCCTCTAACGAGAATGGTCCCGGCGACTGTCGTCGCCGGGGCAGCGCTGCTGGGACGCACGGAGCAGGCCTGGGCGCAGGCGGTCTCCCGCGCACCGGTGTCGGCCATCGTGTCGCCCGTGTTCCCCTCGTGGTTTTCCGCCGATACCACGGGCCGATACCGGGTAGAGTCTCAGTCGAGCTCCGTCGCTCTGCCCCGGCTCAACTGGTGGTCGGACGGTGCTCTGGCGGCAGCCGGCCTGGCGGGCAACGCCATTGGCCTCACGCTCTCGGCCAATGAGCAGACCGTTCCCGCCGAAGGGCTGGACCCTTCGGGCATCAACTGGGGAATCGACCGGGACGCAATCGGGAATCCGAGCACCAGCGCGGAGAAGGCGAGTGATGTGGCGGTTGCGATCACGCTGGCCGGGCCGCCGGTGCTGGCCCTGCTGACGCAGCCGGGCGTGCACGGCTTCGGCAACGTGGTCCGACGACCGTTGGTGCTCTACGGCGAAACCCTGCTGCTGGCGCAGGCGATCACCAACGTCCTGAAGCCCGCCTTTGCCCGGCCGAGGCCGTTCACCTATCTGCCGGCGGCGGAGCGACCGGGGGGTAAGGCTTACGACGTCGCCACGGAGCACGCGTTCCTTTCCATGCCCTCGGGTCACGCCGCCAGCAGCTTTGCCGCCGCGTCCTATGCTGCGACGGACAATCTGCTCTCCCATCCCGACGGCGGATCGACCGAGCATGTGGCGGTCGCCGCCGTCGGCGGACTCTTTGCCGGATTCACGGCCCATCTCCGGGTCGTAGCCGACCAGCATTTCCCCTCGGACGCACTGGTAGGCGCCCTGATAGGCACGGCCAGCGGGGTGTCCATTCCGCTGCTGCATAGCTACGTGCTCCCTGGCGGCGGCAAGACGCCGCATTCCGGAGGTCACGCATGGCTGATGTCCGCGGTGGGATACGTGCTGGGGGCGGGGGCCGGCATCGGGCTCTCCAGTCTGGCCTACTAAGCGTTTGCGGCGACGAGATTGTCAGGAGCGTAGCATTGGCAAAAGCATTAACACGGAGGACACGGAGAAAACACGAAGGGAACGCTCCGTGAGTTAAAGCTTTTTCTCACAGCTGGTGACGCATCATCCTCCCGACCAGCTCCTGGAGCCGCTCGGTGATCGGCCGGCGGCGCCACTCTTCCAGCATCACCGCCTTGGAGCGGGCGCGGTCCTCGGCAAAGATCCGAGCCTGCTCCCGGGCGAACCCGCGATCGAACACGTTGATGTTGGCTTCGTCATTGAGCCGGAAGGAACGGTTATCGAAGTTGGCGGATCCCACCGAGACCCAGCAGTCATCAACCACCATCACCTTGGTGTGATAGAAGGTCGGTTGGTACTCGTAGATCTTGACGCCCGCCTGGAGTAGCGGCCCCCACTTGGCCCGGGATGCCCGGCGCACCACCTGGGCATCGAGAATCGGCCCCGGCACGATGATCTCCACGTCTACGCCCCGTCGCCGGGCATCCACCAGCATGCCGACCGCGAGGGTGTTGGGGACGAAGTAGGGATTTGCGATAAAAATTCTCTCGGTAGCGGATGAGATCGCCAGGAGAAAGAGGAGTCGAAGAGTTTCCACGCCCTCGCCGGGGGAGCTGTGGAATGACTGCGCCCACTGAGGTCCCACCGAGTCCACGCTAGGGAAGTAGTCCGGACCATCCAGCAGCATGCCTCCGGTCTTGATCCAGTTGTCGAGGAAGTCCGACTGCAGCTGAGCCACCACCGGGCCCTCGAACCGGAACTGGGCGTCGCGCCAGTGATCCTTGTCCTGAGCATGACCGGCGTAAGGGTCTGCGATCCCGATCCCTCCCACGAACCCGATCCTCCCGTCCACCACCAGGATCTTCCGGTGGGTGCGCTTGTTCACCCGGTCGAGGTCGTACCAGCGTAGCGGGTGATATCTCACGATCTCGACCCCTGCCTGGCGCATCTGCTTGAAGTCTTTCTGATCCATCTTCTTGGAGCCGAGCCAGTCCAGCACCAGGTGGGTCGGCACTCCGTTGCGGGCCCGCTCGGAGAAAGCGTCGGCGAACTGTCGGGCGATCTCCCCGGACCAGAAGATGTAGCCCTCGAAGGTGATGCTGTGCTTGGCGGAGCGGATCGCATCGAGCATTGCGGGAAACGCCTGATCACCGTTGAGCAGAGTGGTGACCCGATTGCCGTTCACCGCCGGCGGGCCGAGCAGGTTGCTCGAGGTGCGGCGGAACTGTGGGTCACAGGCGGCGTAGCGATGGGGGATGGCGTGCTCGAGATGCTCGTCGCTGCCGGTGAGATTGGCATAGAACAGGATGGCGACCAGAGTCATCACCACAGCGGCCATCGCCCAGGCCGCCTGGGGAGATCGGAGCTTCAGACGCATCGTCACTCCCCTGCCAGATAAGGAGGGAGGCGCTGGCGCCTCCCGTTGGTTCAGCAGACGTCTACATCGTAGGCAATTCTTACACCGCCTGCGCTCGCCTCTCCTGCACCGCGGGTGACTCCAGCACCTCTCGCACCTTGCGGGCCAGCTCGCGGGGCGCGAATGGCTTCTGAAGGAAGGGCCTTCCGGCGTCGAGCAGGCCTCGGCGGACCACATCGTTGTCCGCAAAGCCTGAGGTATAGAGCACCGGCAAGTCGGGGTATCGGTCGGCCAGGAGGGACCCGAGATCGCCGCCGCTGGTCCCGGGCATCACGACATCGGTGATGACCAGGTCGATGTGCCTCTGCTGCTGCAATGCCAGCAGTGCCTCCTCCCCATTGCCGGCCTCAACACATTCGTAGCCGAAGCCGGTCAGGCTGCGCACGATCAGAGCTCGCACCACCTGCTCGTCCTCCACCACCAGTAGCGTCTCGCTGCCTCGCTCGACGGGTTTTGGCATGGGAGCCGGAGCCGGCTGCTCGGTCTGGGCCGTCACTGGCCAGTAGACCCGGACAACGGTCCCGCGGCCCACCTCGGAGCTGACCCAGACGAAGCCGCCACTCTGTTTGACCGACCCGTACACCACCGAGAGACCGAGACCGGTGCCCTTGCCGGCCGGCTTCGTGGTAAAGAATGGCTCCCAGATGTGCTGCAATGTGTCTGGATCCATACCATGGCCGGTGTCGGTCACCTGCAGCATGGCGTAACGACCGGAGGGCGGGGCCTCCGACTGCTGCTGCCAGGGCGAGCCGTCCGGTTCCAGGGTGACTCCGGCTGTTTCCACGGTGACCTCGCCGCCGCGCGGCATGGCATCGCGGGAGTTGAGCACCAGGTTCATGAGGATTTGCTCGACCCTACCGGGGTCGGCGTGGATCGGTCCTACCTCCGATGAGAGTTGCATGACCAGGCTGACATTCTCTCCCAGGACCGGGCGCAGCATTCCTCCCGCATAGCGGACGACGGCATTGAGGTCGAGCTTGCGCGGTTGGATCAGCTCGCGGCGGGCAAAGGCGAGGAGCTGGCGGGTGAGCTCGGCGGATCGCTCGGCTGCGTCGTTGATCTGGCGCACGTCCTCCAGTCGTGGGTCGGTGGGCACCATGCTTTGCGCCAGCAGATCGCTGAAGCCCAGGATTGCCACCAGCATGTTGTTCAGGTCGTGGGCGATCCCGCCTGCCAGCCGGCCGATGGCCTCCAGGCGCATGAACTCCTGCAGCTGTTCCTCGGTGCGCTTTCGCTCGGTCATGTCCAGCAGGATGCCTCGCATCCGCATCGCTCTGCGGGCAGTGGGGCTGTAGCTGCCCCGGCCGATGACCGCGAGCCAGTGGACGCTGCCATCCGGCCAGACGACCCGATATTCAGTCGAGAAGGGCTGATGCTCGCGGAGCGCTCGGTCCAGTAGCTCCTCTGCAGCCGGTCGGTCGTCCGGATGGATGGCCGCGGTCCAGGCACGATGTGAGGTCGGAGCCTCGGGCGGGAAGCCCAACAGCGCCTTGGCTCGAGCGTCCAGGTGCAATTCGCCGGTCAGGAGATTGTGATCCCAGGTGCCGAGGCCGGCAGCCTCGTTGGTGAGATCGAGTGCCTCCCTGCTCCGGCCGAGCTCCTCCTCGACCTGCTTGTTTTCGGTCAGATCATGTACCCTCATGGAAAATCCCCGAAGCTCGCCCTGCCGGTTGAGCACGTTGGCCAGTGAAACCAGCGCGGGGAATCGCGTTTCATCCCGTCGAACGATCCAGCACTCGCCGCTGAACCTTCCGCTCTCTTCTGCCGCCCTGAGCTCACGATCCAGTACCCCATCAACCCGGTCCTCGGGCAAGTGCAGGTCGGCCAGCGGAAGCCCGATGAACTCCTCCTTCTTGTAGCCGAGCAATCGCTCGACCCCGCCATTCCAGGTCCGGCACCGTCCTTCGGTGTCCAGGCGGAAGGTCGCGGAGTTGATGGCCTGTTCCTCCGGCGTGCTGCGGTTGGGCTCGTTCCAACGGCCGGCACCTTCCGAATCCTTTCCTGCATCCAATTCTCGGTACTTGGCGTCCGCGGTGCGCCGATCCCGCCAGCGGACCGCCAGCAGGATGCCGATGCAGACAGCCGTCACGACGGAGAGGGCGACCTCGGAGGCGACGCCGAGCTCAAGCATCGTCAGATGCCTGGCGTCGGATGGACTGGCGGCCCGGCCACATGTCGAGGGAGTAAGGAGGGAGACGAAAAACCTGCGGGTATGCGATCACGGGCACGGAGTCAGGCCCACGTGACGAGCGTTCGGCGTGAAGACCCGGAACGTCGATCCTCTTTACATAGTAATGTGTTTCCTGGTGGCCGGAAGGCACCGCATCCTGGAGGTCACGCGTGGCTGGTTTCGGCGGCCTGGCTTACAACGCTAGCTGCTATGTCACGATTACTCGGCCGGTCATGAATGGGTGGGGCTGGCAGTGGTAGGGGAACTCCCCCGGGGTGGGGAAGGTCTGGGTGAAGCGGTCGCCGGGGGCGAGCAGGGGTGACGACCACTCACCGCCGTCAGCGGTGCTGGTGTGGTTATCGGTATCGCAGTTGACCCAGGTGACCCGCCCGCCGGCTTGCAGCTGCACGTCGCCCGGTTGAAAGGTGAAATCCTGAATCGCCACGATGGTGGAGCCCGGGACATCGGATCCCAGCGGGAAGCTGCAGGAGCCCTCGGCCACAGCCGTCGTGGCCGCGTGCTCGGAGAAGCAGCCGGCCAAGGCTGCGCCGGCCAGAGCCATGACCAACCCAAGCGTCGCCGGGACTCGCACCATGCGAACTAGTTAGCCGG
>JBJMPB010000492.1:0-2647 GCA_045803455.1 Gemmatimonadales bacterium
CGAGACCTTCATGACCTCCCTCTCCCGCTCCACGTCGCAGCGGACGGTGTGGGTGCCGAGCTTGTACTCGTACTCCGGCTTGGTCAGGGCATCGAGCAGATCCTGACGCTTGGCCGTGAGGTCGATGGCGCAGCGCACGTCGCCGAAGCCCCAGGTGAGCTTCTTCTGCTCCACACCTTCCTTGATCTTGGCGCCGGCCCAGGTCTTCTGCAGGCCGCACTGCAGATCGGTGCCCGCGGCCTCGCGGTTGACGAGAATGCCGCAGAGGCTCTTCTCGCACGCCTCCAGCTTTTCCTTCTCGCCCTTGTCCTCCTCCAGCGCGAAGGCACTGCCGGCCATGGATCCGATAATGGCACCGGCTAGCGCCAGGCCCAGTGCCACTCCCGCCGACAGCCAACCCGCGCACGTCGCTCGACGCATGAAAGCCCCCAATATTGAACACCCTGCCACCGCTCATGAGGCCGGCATGGCAAGCCGCAGCCCCGATGGCCGCCCCTTCCTACGCAGCAATCCCGGCGCGTCAATGTCAGGTTGCGTGTCAAACGCCTTCCTCCACATGGAAGGGGATTCCGGGCCACGGGGCAGGGAGTAGGGAGTAGGGAGTAGGGAGTAGGAGTAGGGAGTAGGAGTAGGGAGTAGGGAGTAGGGAGTAGGGAGTGGGGAGTGGGGCAGGCCGCGACCCTACTGCCTACTGCCTACTGCCTACTGCCTACTGCCTTCCCCGGTAACGATTTCTTAAGCCTGCCTAGGGCAGCTTCGTTGCGCGCTGCTTAACGCGCGCTCCCCTCTCTCCAGGACCATAGACCATGCCGCCCGCGCTCAAGGAGGCGCACGCCCGCCTGTCCTCCAGCCTCCACGAGGCCAACAACGACACCGGCCGCGCGGCCTTCTGCGGACCGATCGTGGTGAGCGCCATCACCGGCTACTCGGTGAGCAAGGTCGAGGCCGAGGTGCACACATTCCGCAACCTCCCCCCGGGCCGCGGGGGCGTCGTCAAGGGCACCTATCCAGAGGAGGTGGCTGCCGCGCTCGCCCAGTTCGGCTACCGCATGGAGCGGAAGGAAAGCTACATGCACCTGCCCCGCAAGGAGCGCCCCTCGCTGTGGGGCAACTGGATGCAACGCCAGCGCAACCCCTGGGTGCACTATGTTCTGGCGCTGCATGTGGGCAAACAGGGCCACTGGGTGGTGATCAAGGGCGTGAAGGTGTGCGACACCTACAGCGACGGCACCTGGCAGTTCGTGTGCGACTGGCCGCACAAGTCCAAGCGGATCATGGAGGTCTACGAGGTGCGCCGAGCCCTGGATGTGTGAGGCCCTAGGGCCTGCTTCCCCGCTCTTCTCCCTCGAGGCCCGGATTTGGGCGCGATCTCCTGGCCATGTCCTGGCTATTGACGCCGCACCCCTTCTCGGCTCACCTTGGCCCAAAACGGGGGACGTCATGGACAGATTCGCGCGCGCTTTCGGGTCCGTGCTCCTGCTGGCGACCGCCGGGCTCGCTTCCGGCTGCGGCGGCAGCGGGACTGGGCTGCTGACGGGCTCGACGCCGGCTGCCGCGGACGCGCCGGCAAGCCTCAACAATGACGACCCGGCGGCGCGGCCGATCGCCGTGGCCTGGACCTCGGCGCGTGCCCAGCGCTGCGGCTTCTATTTCGATCCGGCAAAGCTGCGCGCGTCCTACCTGGCCTTTGAGTCGAGGCAGCCCGGCGCCGATATCGCCAAAGCCGAGAAGACCTACGATTCAACCTTCAAGACCATCCGCGAGCGCGTGACAGCCGATCCGGACTACTGCACCGACAGCAAGAGCGCGCAGATCAAGAAAGATCTTGCGCGCCATCTGGCCGGCGATTTCAATCCGGATTTGCCGAAGGCCAAGGTGGCGGAGTCGTGCGGCTTCTTCGGCTGCGGCGGCAGCAGCAGCAGCGACGACAAGTGGGACACGAAGAAGTTCTGGGACGACCAGGCCACCAGGACCGGACGCTGACGCGGAGGGGCCTGCCGCACCCGCCCCGCTCCGAGAGACCGCCCGGCGGTTGCTCCCGGTGCGAGCGGCGTCCGCTTTTCGCCACAATCCGGCCGGACGATAGAATTCCTTGTTTGGTGGGTGATTTTGCATTTGAGCTTGCAAGGATTTCCATATGGGTACGGCGCTTTTCTGCTTGCTGTCGGTGGGCTTTGTGATCGGTGTCGCCTGCTGCATCGTGGGCCTCTACCTGGTCGTCCTCAGACTGAGAGGCGTTACCAAGCTGGGTGATGTGCCGGGCATCGGAGAGATCGGCACCCTGCAGTCCGGGGCCTCGCTGTTCTCCATCGGGGCCTATTGCTTCTACTACGCCCTCTCGACCTATGTTCCGCTGCAGAATGGCGCCGTGCTGCAGCAGCGGGTCAACACCCTGCTCGTGGATACGAGCCGAGACCTGCGCAAGGAGTTCAGCGCTTCGGCCAATGCCCATCCGGCGCCGGCCAACGCGGAGGATTACGCGCGCGCGACCTTCCTGATCAGCTTCATGCAGCGCATCGACGACAACAACGGGCATGCGGCCTATTACGCCGGCGAGGTCCGCCGGCGCCTCGGCAAACCCCACGAGTCGCACCAGTTCTTCTACCGTTATCTGGAGGAGCAGGAGAGCCGGCATCCGCGCTACAGG
>JBJMPB010000506.1:0-9758 GCA_045803455.1 Gemmatimonadales bacterium
GCGGAGCAGATTATGCCATCAGTGGCTCCACCCTGGCCATCCTGCGTCTGAGCCTGGCCGACAATCCGGAAGCGGAGAATCCGGGGGCTCTTACCGCCTCAGAATACGCCGCCAATCCAGACTCCGCGGCGGCCAACAACATCCGTCGGGGGGCGGATAAGGATGCTCAGCAGTACCAGCTGGCGCTCGGGCTCCGGCATTTCGACGCCGGTGGCAACGAGTACCAGGCAACAGTTTTCGGTATCCTGCGCGATCTGGCGAACCCGCTGGCTGCTCCGCCGTTCAATGGGGCGCCGCCGACAGCCGGTACCTACGTCGCCATAGACCGGGCAGTCGGCGGCGCCAGGGGCAGCCTGAGCTACCAGCTCGGTCAGGGCGAACGCGCTCCTCGCCTCACCGCGGGAGCCGACCTGCAGAAGATGCGAGACGACCGGCAGAATTTCGTGTCGGACGCTGGTCAGCAAACTTCGACCGTTTTGCTGGACCAGCGCGAGCAGGTCACCGAACTGGGTCCGTTCGCGCAATTCCAGTGGAACCCACAACAGGAGCTGCTGCTCAGCACCGGGGTCCGGTACGATTGGGTCAAATTCACCGTCGACGATCGATTCATCGCCGATGGTGACGATAGTGGTGATCAAACCATGGCAGCGGCCAGCGGAAACATCGGGCTCAGCTGGGCTCCGAATGACAGGTTTGTGCCCTACCTCAATGTCTCCACCTCGTTCGAGACGCCGACCACAACCGAACTGGTGAATAAGCCGGATGGAACCGGCGGGCTCAACCCCGATCTCGGTCCCCAGCGCGCGGTCAATTACGAGATCGGAGCCCGGGGGCAGCCCTCGTCCATGCTGACCTATTCTGTCGCGCTGTTCCTGGGCCGCATCACCGATGCCATTGTGCAAGGTCCCGAGGTGGGCGGGAGAGCTTTCTTCCGCAATGCAGGCAAGACGCATAACGATGGAGCCGAGGTGGGCCTCTCCTTCTCACCGCTCAAGGCGCTGACCCTGAACGGAGCCTACACCTACGCCCGATATCGTTTTGCGTCAGGTGATTCTCTCGACGGCAACCGCCTGCCGGGCGTACCCGAGCATTTCTGGCGCTTTGGTCTTCGGACCAACCTGCCGGCCGACTTCTACGTCGATGCCGACCACACCATCAGCACCTCCATCGCTGCGGACGATGCGAACACGCCGTCACTCTTCATCCCCTCGTACTCGGTAACCAATGCCCGGCTGGGATGGGACGGTCAAGCGGGATCCATGCAAATTGGACCCTTCATTGGGGTCAATAATCTGCTCGACCGGAGGTACATCGGCTCGGTTACCCTGAACGGCGTGGGTGGACGGGTCTACGAGCCGGCCCCCCTGCGGGTCATTTATGTCGGAGCGGAGATTGGCTACGCGGCACGGTAGAACGATGGAAAGGCGGAAAGGCCGAAGGATAGGTGGCGCAGCTGAGCCTTACAGCAAGCTCACCGGGTCGCGATCGATCACCAGTCTGACATTGCCTTCCCGCTTCAGACGCCGAGCAGCGTAGCGAACCAGCCGCCCGAGTGCGGGGGAAGGACCCTTCAGCAACACGTGCCAGCGCCAACGCTCCTTGATCCGAACCAGGGGACATGGCGCCGGACCGAGCACGCTGATGGGGAGCTGATAGCGCGCAATCAACCCGTTGCACCAGTCTGCCAGTCCCGCAGCTTTCCGCCCCACTTCTCGCTCGTCGCTTCCGGAGTACAGGAGATTCACCAGGTGAACCGCCGGTGGATACGGGGGAACCTCGCGAAGGGCTCGCTCCTCGTCGAGAAAGCCTTGCGCGTCGTGCTGCGCGGCTCGGAGCAGCGCGTGATGCTGAGGATGCCGCGTTTGCACCAGCACGCGGCCACCTTTGGGGCCTCGACCGGCCCGGCCGGCGACCTGAGCCAGCAACTGAAAAGTTCGCTCGGCCGAGCGAAAGTCGGGGAGGTACAACCCGGTGTCGGCATCGACCACACCGACCAGCGTGACATTAGGGAAATCCAGACCTTTCGCAATCATCTGGGTCCCGATGAGCAGATCGATCTCGCCCTTTTCTACCGCGGACAAGATGCGCTGGTGCGACCACTTGGTACTGGTGGTATCCAGATCCATGCGCGCAATCCGCGCATCGGGATAGCGCTCGACCAGCATACGCTCGAGCTGCTGGGTGCCCACCCCGCGCATCTGCTGGACCGGATTGGCACACACCCGGCAGGTAAAGGGCAGCGGCTCCTCATGGCCGCAGTAGTGGCATCGAAGGGCTGCTGGTGTCTGATGAACGGTGAGTGAGATGCTGCAGCGGGGACACTGCCACACCTCGCCACAGTCGGGGCATTGAAGGAAGGCCGCGTACCCCCGGCGATTCAGCAAGAGCAGGGCCTGTTCTCGCCGCGCCAGGGTAGCGGTGATGGCAGAGTCCAGCGCCACCGACCACGGCACGGGTCCGGTGCCCTCGATCTTTGGAGCAGCCCTGAGGTCGATCATCTCGACCGGTGGCATCGGCCGGGAGCCGATCCGCTCCGGCAGCCGCAGCAAGCCCAACCCATTTTCGGTCCGGGCCAGCGTCTCCAGAGACGGGGTGGCGCTCCCCAGAAGCAGGCGAGCTCCCTCCAGTCGGGCACGAACAACGGCGACGTCGCGGGTATGGTAACGCGGGGTCTCGCCGTTCTTGTAGCTGGCCTCGTGCTCCTCGTCGATCACGATCAGGCCCAGATTGGAAATGGGGGCAAACACCGCCGACCTCGCACCCACCGCCACCCGGCGGTCACCTCGCCGCAGCAGTCGCCAGGCATCGGCTCGCTCGCCGTCTGAGAGTCCGCTGTGCAGCACGGCGACATTGTCGCCGAAAGCACCCCGGAAACGACTCACCGTCTGGGGAGTCAAGCCGATCTCCGGAACCAGCACGATCGCGCCCTGTCCCCGCTCCAGCGCCCGCCGCACCGCCTCGAGGTACACCAGCGTCTTGCCGCTGCCGGTCACTCCGAAGAGCAGGGCTCCGGCGCCGGCCGGCAGAGCTTCGATCTGGGTGAGCGCTGTCCGCTGGTCCGGGGTGAGCGTGGGTGGTGGAGCAACGGCCGGGCTGCCGGCGAAAGGATCGCGTACCAGCTCCGCCTCTCCCGCCCGGGCCAGGCCGCTCTTGATCAGCCCCCGTACCACGGCGTCCGTGAACCCCAGCTGCTCCGAGAGATGTCGCATCGAGCTCCGGCCGCCCAACGATTCCAACGCCTCGTACAACTGCCGCTGCTTGGGCCGGCGCTTGAACAACGCGTCACGTTCGATGAGGGTTGGCCGCTCGCCGGCCAGCTCCAGCGTGCGTTCAGTCAGGCGAGAGGCGTCGGTGTCCGGAGGTTGAACTCGGAGAGTGACGGCCTGCACCCGGCTGAGCCGCTCGACCACCTCCCAGAGGGGCCGACGGAACGCTCGCGCAGCGGTCTGAACCGGACTTTCTCCGCCGCGCTGCTCCAGCCAGGCCACCATCTCGCCGGCCAAGCCGCCGAAGTTATGACTGCCATTCCGGAGCGAGACGATGACCTGGGATTCGCCCCACATGCCGGCCGGCAAAACGGACTTGAGCGTCAGGCCCAGCGGTGCTCCGTAATACCCGGCCATCCATTCAGCGGTAGCCAGCAGAGCTGGTGACAGCGCCGGATCGGTATCGGGAACGGCCAATATCTCTTTCAGCTGTTGGCTGGGGGCCTCGCTCTCCAGCCGCACTACCACACCGATCAACTCCCGGCGGCGGACCGGGACCACCACACGCGCTCCCGGGGCAACCCGGTCGCCCAGGGCCTCTGGAATGCGGTAGGTGTACGGAGTGGCGAGCGGGAGAGGGAGAGCGACCAGGGCAAACCCGGCTGTCATCGCCGCCTGACGCCCAGACCCGCTCCGGTGGGAAGCGTCACTTGTCCCCCGTCGATCCCCGCGCCGATAAAAGGGTCTTCGGCAAGGAGTGCGGCACCATCCAGATCGACGATATCCACCAGGGGAGTGAAATGCGCGGCGGCAGTGATGCCCAGTGAGCTCTCGATCATGCAACCCACCATGACCATGAGGCCATGAGCGCGGGCCACGGAAATCATCCGAAGCGCCTCCCGGAGCCCGCCGCACTTGGCGAGCTTGATGTTGATGCCGTCGACCTTGCCAACCAGCGGGGGGATATCGACCGTGGTCAGGCAGCTCTCGTCGGCGATTACGGGAATCTCGGCCTGTGCCGTGATGGCGGCGAGACCATCGTGCTCGTGGGGCAGGAGCGGCTGTTCCAACACGGTGACACCGTATTCCTCGAGCACCGGAAGCATGCGAATTGCTTGCTTCACAGTCCAACCGCAGTTGGCGTCGACCCGGAGCTCCTTGTCGGTCGCACTGCGGATGGCTTGCAGAATCTCCAGATCACGGTCGGTTCCCAGCTTCACCTTGAGAATGGGGAACTGGTCCGCCTCCCGCACCTTGGCCTTGATGCGTTCCGGCGTGTCCAGCCCAATGGTGAAAGTGGACTTGGGGGCCTGGCAGGGATCCAGCCCCCACAGCCGATAGAGCGGAATCTGCAGCCGCTTTCCCACCAGGTCGTGCAGCGCAGCCGAGAGTGCCGCGCGCGCGGCCGCGTTGCCCCGCATCTTCTCTTCCCAGCGACGCTCCGCATCCTCCAGGGCAAACGGATCCTCCGGAAGCAATTCTCCGTAGACCCGCAGCGCGGCTGCCACCGACTCAGCGGTCTCGCCGTAGAACCTGCTGGGGGCCGCCTCACCCCAGCCTTCCACCCCGTCACCATCGGTGAGACGAACCCACACGGTCCGATAGTCGCTCTGGCCCCCGCGAGCGATGATGAACGGGTGCCTGGTGTGAAGGTCCAATACCTCGACATCCATGCGGAGTGGCTTGGGCACGAGCGATCCCTCGACGGCAGCTGGACGGAAGTGAGTTCGGTGGATTATATGGCTCGGCCGGAAGCAGCAACAGGCCGGATCATTGAAGGGCGCGCAGATGCGCTACCGCCCCCTCGGCCAGGCGATGGGGAACATAGCCGCCCTCCAGCAGGCCTACGATAGGCACATCGGGCAGCCGCGTTCTGAGCCGGTGGGTAAGGTCGCTGTAGTGTTCCGGCTCGAGAGTAAACCCACCGAGAGGATCACCGGCCATGGCGTCGAACCCAGCCGATAGCAGTACCAGCTGCGGGCTCCACTGAGCGGTGGCAGCCTCGATCGCCGACCAGAGATCGCTCACATACAAGCTCGGCGGTTTGCCCGGCCCTCTGGGCACGTTGAAGATGTTCCCTACCCCGCGCTCGCTGGCGGCTCCGGTTCCGGGATACCACGGGTGCTGATGCAACGAGACATAGCGCATCGATTCGTCGGATTCGACAAGCGCCTGAGTTCCATTCCCGTGGTGCACGTCCCAATCGATGATCAAGACGCGAGCGGCCCCGGCCCGCTGGGCATGGCGTGCGGCAACCACAACGTGGTTCACCAGGCAAAAGCCCATTCCGCGGCCGGCGAGGGCGTGATGTCCCGGCGGCCGAACCGCGGCGAAGGCATGGTGATTCCGGTTGATTGCCACGTCAACCGCGGCCAGCACGGCGCCTGAGGCGCCCACCGCCGCGGCCCAGCTGTCCCGATTCAGAATGGTATCCAGGAAAAGCGCACCCCCACCCCGCGCACTCATCGCCTCCAGCGAGCTGAGGTATTGGTCGGGATGCACCGCAAGGAGCTCACGGCGATCCGCGGGCGAGGCCTCGCGCAACTCGAGACCCCGCTCCTGGCGGAGACGAGCCAAGAGGACGCTCAGTCGAGCCGGCGTCTCTGGGTGATCAGGTCCGGGATCGTGCTTGAGGCATGCGGGGTGGGTAAAGACCGGAAGGCTCGAACCGCTCACCGCTCATTTCTCACGCAGAAAGCTTTGCAGTTCTCTGGCTTCTTCAGCGAGACCCTGGCGCAGAGCTGCGATGTCCTGCAGCCGCCGCCGGTACCACCGCCAGGAGAGGACAACCAGGCCGGCGGACACAAAACAGATAATCCCGAGCAGAACAAATATGAGCCGTCCGCTCCACCAACCGAAGGCTGCCAGCGCCGTACCATCGAAGGCTAGAATGACAGCCGCAATGACGGTCAGCAGCCGCGAGATCCGTGGCTTCACCGGCTAGCGCACCGGGCGCCGGCGTCGGGCCAGCACGATCAGGGCGCCGTTGGGTACCAGTCCCCACTCAGCCGCAGAGCGGGATTCATCGGAGAGCTCTGCGCCACGAAACTTGAGCACGTAGTTGCCGGGATCCCGGGTGACGCGGCTGGCAGCCAAGGCCTGGCGTTTGATCTCGCCTACTGGGGTGCTGGCAGGGAGCTCCAGCATGACTTCGTTCCACACGTCTTCAACCATGACGCGGAGGGGAAGAACTGCGGTCATGCCACGTGCTCCGAGGGGAGCGGGAGGGTTGAAAGGAAGCGGTCTACCACCTGGTCGAAGAACAAGGTGGACACCCGGATCCGGGTGCCCTGGGGACCAGGCCATACGGCGAATGCAATCTCTTCGCCGCCTTGCCCTCTCAGTGTGAGATACGTCGGGCCTTCTCGCTCCGGGTACGCGGCAGTCAGCGGAACCCGCTCGGCAAAAAATCGTTTGGCCCGGCGCAACACCTCGGCGCCCTCGAGCGTGGTGACTGTTTCGTACACCATAACGTTAGGGCCTTTGCGACGCGCGAGAGGTGGGCAGGACGGTGATACCGGTGGGCTGCCCGGCGACAGGCACGGTGCTGACCCGAGTACGGGACGCCAAATCGATGACGTCAACTGCCCCAGGGTCGATTCCGATCGACTCGCAGGAGATGTAGGCAAACCGGCTGTCGGGCGAATAGGCGATACCATGAACGATTCGCTTGCTGGTGGGAATCCGGGCAACCTCACTGAGCCCGGCGGCATCGATCACGCTTACGCTCTGGTCCTTCTTGTTGGTCACCAGCACGAACTTGCCATTGGGGGAGGGCTCGACGTTGTACGCCCCTTTGCCCACCGGAATTTCCTTGATTTGCCGGAGAGTCCCGGCGTCCCAGACCTGTAGGGTGTTCGCCGCATTGCAGGCCACGAAAAGCCGTTTGTCATCCCGAGAGACCGACACGAACGTAGGCGAGCATTCACCCGCTGGCGAAGACGCGGCGGTTCCGGAATGGCTGGCGGCAGAGACCGCGGTCATGGCATGCGCGGCACCGGTGCGGGCCCGGCGAGTAAGCAAGAGGGTGGCGACCTCCAGCTCCAGGATCTCGTCGCTATGCATACAGGAGACATAGGCTCTGGTGCCGGCGTGATTCACCTTCACGCCGTGGGGCATGTCGCACGCCTCGAGATCGGTGATCTTGGTCATCGTGGGCGTGTGAATCACCGAGATGACGTTGGTCCGGGGATGGTCGCCATGAAAGTCTGAGTTAGCCACGAAGGCCAGTTGGCCGTCAGGCGTCAGGCTCACCGTTGTCGGGAAGAGCTCGACTTGCGATTTCCCGAGGATCGAATCGTTTCGGGCGTCCAGCTTCCAGAGACTTCCGAACGGTGTGCCGTGTGCCACGGTGATGTAATAGCTCTTCCCGTCCGGGGACACGGTGATGTTATGCGGACCATCGATGTCGGACGGCATGACGCCGATCGGGACAATTCGCTCCGGAGTCAGTCGAGGCCCGGACGGAGTCAGCCACGTTGCCATGTCACCGCTTTCGCTTACCACAGCCACGTAGTACCCGGGGCTCTGGGCCAACGCAGCTCCGGGCGGCAGCCACACGAGCAGGCTCGACACACCCAGCGAAGCCTTCAGGGCCGACATGAGCTTGCAGGACGTAAGTCTCACAGGGATATCTTGTTAGGCAGCGGCACTCAACTTGTCCTTTAAGTAGGCGACCAGCTGGCCCAGCGCCACTCGATCCTGCTGCATTGTGTCGCGATGCCGCACGGTAACGGTCTGGTTCGTTGTAGTCTCCCCATCCACCGTCACCCCGAACGGGGTGCCCGCCTCGTCCATCCGCCGGTAGCGCCGGCCGATGGCACCACTGTCATCGTAGAAGCAGCTGAACTGCTTTCGCACATCGTGATACAACGTCGTAGCCAGCTCGGGCATACCATCCTTCTTAACCAGCGGAAACACTCCGGCCTTGATCGGAGCAACGCTCGGGTGAAAGCCGAGCACCACACGGGTCTCTCCTTCGACCTCTTCTTCCCGGTAAGCATCCACCAGGAGCGTCAAAGTTACCCGGTCGGCCCCAGCGGAGGTTTCCACGATGTAGGGAAGGTACCGCTGGTTCTGGGCCTGGTCGAAATACTCCAGCTTCTTTCCCGAGTATTCCTGGTGCCGGCTCAGATCGAAATCCCCCCGGTTGTGAATGCCCTCGATCTCCTGCCAGCCAAAGGGGAACTGATACTGAATGTCGAAGGCTGCCCGGGCATAGTGGGCCAGCTCGCTCCCGCTGTGTTGATGCCACTGCAGTTTGTCCGGGTTGAGGCCCAGCGAGCGATGCCATTCCATTCGCCACTCCCGCCAGCGGTCGAACCAATCGCTGTCGGTTCCCGGTTGAACAAAGAACTGCATCTCCATCTGTTCGAACTCACGGGTTCGAAAGATGAAGTTTCCTGGTGTGATCTCGTTGCGAAAGGCCTTTCCGATCTGGGCGATGCCGAACGGAATCCGCTGCCGCGACGATTGCAGGACGTTCAGATAGTTCACGTAGATCCCCTGCGCGGTTTCCGGGCGCAGGTAGACCACCGCGGCAGAATCCTCTACCGGCCCCATGAATGTCTTGAACATGAGGTTGAACATGCGCGGCTCGGTCAAGGAGCCACGAGTTCCGCACACCGGACACTGTGCATCAGGCTGGCCCGGCGTGCCTTTGATTCGGGCGTCATCGGCCCGAAAGCGGTTCTTGCACTGGCGGCAGTCCACCAGCGGATCGGTGAAGCCCGCGACGTGTCCCGAAGCTTCCCAAACCTTGGGATGCATCAGAATGGCGGCATCGAGACCCTCGATATCGTCCCGGGCACGCACCATGGCATCCCACCAGCGGTCCTTTACGTTCCTCTTGAGCTCGACACCGAGCGGACCGTAATCCCAGACCGATCCCAGCCCGCCGTAGATCTCGGATGACTGGAAGACGAACCCGCGACGTTTGCACAGGGAAACGAGCTTGTCCATCAGGGCGGTATCAGCCATCGCGTCAGTGCCAGAGTGAGAGGTAAGTCCGCCGGGAAGATAAGCATACGACGATGTCAGGGAAGCGCGGCAGTTCCAGCAAATTCCCACGCGCCAACGGATGAGATCGCTTCCGCCCGGCCTGGTCCACCCCTTCAAACCGCAGCAACTCAGCTACTTACACCTGCTCCCCTCGGGGGCTCGGAACTTGCCCCCTGCCCCACCCCCGACCCTCTACCTCGCTCTACGAGGGACGCCGATGCCCCGAAAATCCCGCTCCGCGCGCCGTTCGCGAGAGACACCCGGCAAGGGTGTCCCGCAGGCGTCGTCGCCGGGCGGAAGATCCCGGGCGGTCTCGACTCTCCCCCGCGAGCTGGCTGACTTCCTGGTCGAGTTCTCGATCGTCCTGCACAAACGCTCGATGTACCCTCCCGGCCACCCCCATCTGGCCGACTCGGCTGATCGCTTCGTCCGCCGGATGACTTTGCTGCTGGAGACGCACGAATCGGTGAGCCTGGGTGTGGCCCGCCACCGCCTGGTCATTGACAATGTGACCACCGACGCCAACAACGCCCTGCTCCGCGACCTTGCCCT
>JBJMPB010000529.1:0-11381 GCA_045803455.1 Gemmatimonadales bacterium
CCATACCTTCCCGCTTTACCTCCTTACTCTCTACTATGATTTACAGGCACTAGCTTCAGCCCACGGGAGGATCGGTGGCCGAGCGGCCCAGCATACCTGAAGTGTGGCTCCGAGGTCCAATCGAGGGCATTCAGCCGCTGCTGCAGCCCGCGGCTCACACGCTGGCTCAGGTGGGTGAGGATGTGTTGCCCATCGTCGAGAACCTCGCTCCGGCAAGACTCTGGGCCCGTCCGGGCAATTCCGCTTCTATCGGATTCCATCTGGCCCACCTGCCGGGTAGTCTCGACCGGCTGCTGACGTACTCGCGGGGACAAAGTCTCACCGCCGAGCAGCTGGCAGCGCTTGCTGCGGAGCGGACGATTGACCAGGACCGTCCCGAGCTCAGCTTCCTGTTGGCTCGCTTTAGGCACGGGCTGGAGGCTGCGATGACGTATCTGCGAACCGTGAGTGCGGACAGCCTGCTTCAACCGCGAGAGGTGGGACGCAAGCGGCTCCCCTCGACCACTCTCGGATTGATCTTCCACGCCGCTGAACATTCGGCTCGTCATGCTGGGCAGATCGTCACCCTGACCAAGGTAGTTTCCTGAACGCCTGGATTGCCCAGCAGAGACTTGAGAACCAGCGCATCACCCGGCCCGGTAGGTTGGCCCCGGCCAGGATGGTCGCATGGTTCGGAGCGGTCCAGGCCCAGGAGTACGGGCCCGCCAAGTGGGGGCTCGCGTTGCGCTCGGCGACAGGAGCGACAGACGCTCTGATCGAGCGCGCGATCGAGCAGGGCCGCATCCTCCGCACCCACATTCTGCGTCCCACGTGGCACTTCGTTGCCCGGGAGGACATCCGCTGGTTGCTCGAGCTTACCGCGCCCCACGTGCAGCGCCGGATGGCCACCTACGACCGCCAGCTTGGCCTCGATTCCTCCACAATGACCCGCGCGACAGGAATCATCGAGCGTGCGCTGGGCGACCGGGGTCCTCGGACCCGGCGTGAGTTGGGCGCCGAGCTCGCGCGGACCGCTTTGCCAAGTGGCACCAGGGAACTGGCGCACATGATGATGCACGCCGAGCTCGAGGGACTGGTCTGCAACGGGCCACGCCGGGGGAAGCAGTTCACCTATGCCCTGCTGGCCGAGCGGGCCACGTCCGCGTCTCAGTGGGAACGGGAGCAGGCGCTGGCGGAGCTGACTCGGCGGTACTTCAGGAGCCATGGGCCGGCAACGCTACGGGATTTCGTCTGGTGGTCCGGCCTCAAGACCAGCGAAGCCCGACGCGGTCTGGAGATCATCCGAGCGCACAGTCGCGAGGTGGATGGATTGACCTACTGGACCCTGAAACGGAGTCCGGAGCGCATCTCGCGCCGCCGGGCGGGGGTGCATCTCCTACCGATCTATGACGAATATCTGGTTGCGTACCGGGATCATCGGGCGGTGCCTCGGCCGGCCTATATGCTGGGCGGCTTTCAGCACGCGCTCCTCGTCGGCGGTCAGGTGGCGGGCACCTGGAGAACGATCCAGGGGCCAAAGGGCTTGGTAGTGGATGTTCGGCCGCTGAGGCCACTCGCGCCGGCCGAGCGGCGGGAGTTGGCGCAAGCGGTGACCCACTACCGGCGATTCCTCGGGGTTCCGGTTTCCTTATCGGTCACCTGACGCGGGCGTACATTGCTGGTGAATTGACGGCTCCACCGCGAGGAGAGCGCAGCATGTATCGGGTTCGTCAGCAGGACCTCCCCTTCCAGGGGAGCTCACACCAGTTCGTCGGCGCGGACCAGGGCGACGCCAACATTTCCGTGTTCCTGCTCCGAGCCCTGCCCGGACGCGGGCCTGGTCCGCATCGCCATCCCTATGACGAGGTCCAGTTCCTGAGGGAGGGTAGAGGGCGCTATGTGGTGAATGGGGAGGAGTTCGAGGCGGGCGCGGGAGACATCCTGGTGATCAAGGCCGGTGAGGTCCACAGCTTTCAATGCGTCGGAGACGAGCCGCTGGTCCAGGTAGACGTCCATCTCAGTCCGCGCTTCATTCAGGAGAACCTGGCGTAACCTGCCGCCTTACCGCCCTACCGTGTACCGCGTTTCACCACGGTGCATTTCGTCTCGAAACCACCCCGCACGTTGTACAGGGTGGTGACCTCCAGCATCTGCGGCTCCAGCAACTTGAACAGGTCCTCCGCCATCTTCGCGGTGGCGTGCTCCTGGAAGATGCCCACGTTCCGGTAGCTGGTCACATAGTACTTGAGGCTCTTGAGCTCGACACACCGGTCGGACGGGACGTACTTGATGGTCAGCGTCGCAAAGTCGGGCAAGCCGCTGTAGGGGCACACGGCGCTGAATTCCCGGGTTTCAGTGACGATCTCCTGGTCCGGCCCGGAATACTCGAACGTCTCCAGCACGGCGACGTCGATCGTCTCCGGTCCGACAAACGGGATGGTTCTGCCTTCTGCGATGGCCATGGTGGTTTCCTGAGTGGTATTTGCCAAAGATAAGCGGAAAACAAAACGTGAGCGGGGAAGGACGAACGTGAGCGGTAGGCCCGCTTACGCTGTTCTTCCCCGCTTACGCTGTTCCTGTTTCCGCTCACACTGTTGCAGTTCCGCTTACGCTTTCTCTTCCCTCACCATTCCCGTCTCCATCCAGCTGTGCTCGCCCTTCAGCACCTGCTGGGCGACTTCGTATGTGCGGACATCGTCGTTGTCGAACACCGCCGCAAACTTCTCCTCCACCCGCCGGCGCGCCTGGCGGCTGAAGAGGTCAGCTAGCTGGATGGCACCCCTGCCTTCCTCTCCGCTGCCCTGCTTCGCGAGCGCCAGCGCTCGCGAGCACGCCGCCGTGATCGCGAGCAGCTCCGCTCCGATCTCCACCAGCCGTCCTAGGACCGCCTGGCGCTTCTCCAGCTTGGGCCCGAACCGCACCATGCAGTGGAACAGGGTCCGCGCCAGGCGGCGGCTGGAACGGGCCGCAAACCGGACATGCGTCGCCAGGGCGCCGAACTCGCCATACTGCGGGAGCCATCCCAGACCCAGCCAGAGCTTGGGATACCAGTACGCGTAGTACGCGCCGGACTTGAGCAGCGCCTGAATCTTCTTCGCCATAGGCGCCTTGGGATCGATCAGGTCGCCCGCCAGTTTGAGATGGGTATCCACCGCCTCGCGGGCGATGAAGAGCCGCATGATCTCGCTGGAGCCCTCGAAGATCAGGTTGATCCGGTAGTCCCGCATCATCCGCTCGACTGGGTCGGGACGCTCCCCCCGGCTCCGCAGACTGTCCGCCGTCTCATATCCGCGGCCGCCCTTGATCTGGAGCGTGTCGTCCACGATGCGCCAGCCCACCTCCGTGTTCCACATCTTGGCCATGGCGGCTTCGAGCCGGATGTCGGCATTCCCCCGATCGGCCATGAGGGAGGCCAGATCGCTCACCGCCTCCATCGCGAAGATCTCGGCAGCCATCCGGCCGATCTTCTGGGCGATGGCATCGTGCTTCCCGATCGGTTGGCCCCACTGGACCCGCTCTGCCGCCCACCGGCGCACGATCTCCAGCGCCCGCTTGGCTCCGGCCACGGCCGAAGCGGGGAGAGTGAGCCGCCCGGTATTCAAGGTGATCAGCGCCAGCTTCAGGCCCTTGCCCTCGCCCCAGAGCACGTTCTCCACCGGCACCTTGACGTTGGTAAACCGGATGATGCCGTTCTCCAGCGCCTTGAGTCCCATGAAG
Organism: Gemmatimonadales bacterium; assembly: GCA_045803455.1. GTDB lineage: Bacteria > Gemmatimonadota > Gemmatimonadetes > Gemmatimonadales > GWC2-71-9 > CAVVWJ01. Next base: position 3,697 of record JBJMPB010000529.1, read on the forward strand.
TGGAGCCGCTGCACCACCTCGACCCCGGGCCACTCAGCCTCGACGATGAACGCCGTGATCCTCTTCGGCCCGGTCCGCGCCATCACCACCATCAGCTCGGCGATGGTTCCGTTGGTGCACCAGAGCTTCTCGCCGTTCAGGATGTAGTAGCGTCCGTCCTGCGATAGGGTCGCCGTGGTGCTCAGGGCCGCCGGATCGGATCCGACCTGGTTCTCGGTGAGGGCGAAAGCCGAGACCGCGCCCTGCGCCAGACGGGGCAAGTACTTCTTCTTCTGGTCCGGAGTGCCGAACAGCTTGAGCGGAGTCGGCACGCCGATCGACTGGGCCGCGGAGAGCAGGGCAGTGAGGTTGCCGTCCTGGCTGGTGACCAATCCTACCGCATGGGTGTAGCTGTACTGGCTCAGCCCCAGGCCGCCGTACTCGGTCGGGATCTTGATGCCGAACGCGCCGATCTCGCCCAACCCCTTCACGATCTCGGGCGGGATCTTGCCGTCCCGGTCGATCTTGTCACTGTCCACCCGCTCCCGCATGAATTGCTCGAGCTTGTCCATGAACGGTTTGGCGCGGGCCAGATCGGCGGGATCGGGCTGCGGGAATGGATGCACCAGGTCGAGCCGGAAGCTTCCCTCGAACAGCTCCCGCACGAAGCTGGGTGCCTGCCAATCCTTTTCTCTCGCTGCCTCGGCAACTTCGCGGGCTTCCTGCTCCGTGGCCAACGGAGTGTGAGTAGTCCGTACCGGTGGGGTGAGAAGATCAGTCATGAGTCGAGGGCTCGGTGGAGGTTGAAGTAACAGGTGCGCCGCGGAGACCGTGCAGCACCAGGGAGATCACATGACGCTTGCGGCGTTCCAGCGCGTCAGAGTCACTCAGGCTGACGCCGACTGCCGGCGCGACAGTGCGCGCGTGGATCAGAGGAAACCAGCAGAGCGAGATGATGCTGAGCAGCAGCTGAGACGCCTCGCCCGACGGCGAGTCGTCGAGACCCAGCTCCGCGCTTATTGCGGCCAGGGCCTCCTGGCCGGCGGAGAGATGGTCCACCCCGGCCGGCGGTGGGGCGTTGCTCAGCGCCTCGCGCTCGATCAGCCGGATGAAGTAGGGACGGGCCGATAGGAAGTCGAAGTAGTCGGATACGGCGCCGGCGAGAATCGTCTCCGCACTCTCATTGCTTGCCAGGGCCCGCTCGCGGCCCACCCGCACCGCTTCGCGTACCTCGGCCAGCGAGCGGTCCAGAACCGCCTGGTAGAGCTCGGCCTTGGTGCGAAAGAAGTAGCCCGGAGTACCGCGTGATACCCCCGCCGCGGCTCCCACCTGGTTCAGACTGGTGGCGTCGAACCCCTGCTCGGCGAACAGGCGCTCTGCCGCGTCCAAAATCCCGGCTCGGCTCCGTTCGGCATCTCGGGTGCGGTCTGGCTTGTTGTCCAATTGGTTCTCGCGCAATGGTTTGCAGCTTGCTTGCTGTTCAGCAAGTTACTGTCTCAAGCACTATTCGTCAACTGAGCAACCCGAGACTAAGCGATTGGTCGCCCTGAGCCGAACCTTTAGAGCGTCGGGAATCCGCGTCCAGAGCTGCGCCCTAGGGAGGACCTGTCTTGGCATTCATACCCACGCCACCTGCCGGCGACGGATTGAAACGGTATCTGGAAAGACGCTCCCGTGGGATAGACCCTGAGGAGGTGCTTACGGGCGAGGGACCTCTCGCAATGCGGAGAAAGACGATCGTGCCGTTGATGGTCTGCGCCCTGATCAGCGTGGAGTACTGGGTCTGGCTGGTGATCGTGCCCTGGTTCGAACGGGCCGGGATCTGGAAGGGGCCCGGCTTTGGGGAGAGGGCTCACCTTCTGGTTGGGCTGGTGATTTCAATCGCGGCGGTGACGGTCATAATCGCCGCCGCGGTCATGCTCTTCACCGAGGTGGATAGCCGAGGAATTCACCGGCCTGACTGGGCCGGCGGCGAGTTCATTCCCTGGACCTCGGTGACGCGGGTGTCGATTGGAGCATCACCCGAGGTACTCGAGGTCCGGACCGGCCAGAAGAAAATCAATCTCAGCCTGATCCTGTTCTCGAACCCGGCTGCCCTGATTACCCTGATCCGCCGTCACGTTCCGGGGGACCGGCTGAAAAACCTGTAGCTTTCAACGCTGCCGCCAGGTATTTCGGCGCGTCGAGACTACGGTCCCACAGCCTCGGCGGGTGTCACGGCCGCCTCGTTTCGTTCCCCCGTGCGGATCCGATATACTTGGCCCACGTCCAGCACGAAAATTTTCCCGTCACCCACGTCACCCGTCCGCGCGCTGGACAGGATCGCATTCACCGTCGGCTGCACGAATGGCTCCGACACCCCGATCTCGAGCCGCACCTTCTCCTGCAGGTCCACCTTCACCGTGGTCCCCCGATACGTCTCGACCCGTTCGGTCTCGCCGCCGTGGCCCAGTACCCGGGAGATGGTGAGCCCCCGGACCTCGTTTCGATAGAGCGCCTCCAGCACCTCGTTCAAGCGGTCGGGCCGGATGATGGCGACAATCAGCTTCATGACCGGTATCTCCTATCGGACTGAGGCCGTGGCCGGGACCAACACTCCGGAGAGCTCTTCGACCGCGAGCACGTCCGGGTGCACCAGGATAGAGCCCTCGCCGCTGGCATAGGCCTCTTCCCCGTGCTGGCTCACGTCCATGCCCACACCCTCGATGCGGGGCACCGCGCGGAGTGAAAGGACCAGGCTCAGCCCCTTCAGGATCGCGAATGTCATGATCCCGGCGTACGCGGCAGCGCTCAAACAGGCGAGCGCCTGCACCGCGAGCTGATGCGGATTGCCGAACAACAAACCGTCGCTGCCTGCCGGGTTCCAGACCTTCTGGGCCAGCACGCCCGTCAGCAAGGCGCCGGTGAGCCCCCCAACTCCGTGGCCAGCAAAAACGTCGAGGGAGTCATCGATCCGGGTACGGGAGCGGAGCTGGATCATGAAATAGCTGGGGAACGCCGCGACGGCGCCGAGAATCAAGGCGCTCAGCGGACTGATGAATCCCGCCGCGGGCGTAACCGCGACCAGCCCGACCACAATGCCGGTGGCTCCGCCCACGGCAGTGGCCTTTCCGGTGCGGAAGTAGTCCAGCAGGGTCCAGACTACCAGCGTGGCAGCGGGGGCCAGGAAAGTGTTGGTGAACGCGAGGCCCGCGAGACCGTTGGCCGCAAGGGCGCTGCCGCCGTTGAAGCCGAACCAGCCGAACCAGAGTAGGCCGGCACCCAATAGCACGAACGGGACGTTGTGCGGGATGACCGCGGTGCGTCCGTAGTCCTTCCGGGAGCCGAGCACCAGCGCCGCGACCAGAGCCGAGACACCGGCGTTGATGTGGACTACGGTCCCTCCGGCAAAGTCCAGCGCGCCGCGGCTCATGAGCCATCCACCACCCCAGACCCAGTGCGCCATGGGGGCGTACACCAGCAGGGTCCATAGAGTGATGAAGGCCACGTAAGGACCGAACCGCATCCGCTCGACCACGGCCCCCGAGATCAGGGCCGCGGTGATGATGGCGAAGGTGGCCTGATATGCCATGAACAGCACGTGGGGAATGGTGCCCTTTGCTTCGGTGCCCACGCCCTGCAGCCCGACGTTGGCGAGACCGCCGAGGAAGGGGCCGCCGTCACTGAAGGCCAGACTGTATGCCGCAACCGCCCAGGTGACCCCGACGACGCCGAGCGCCACGAAGCTCATCATCATCGTATTGAGCGAGTTCTTGTTCCGGACCAGGCCTCCGTAGAAGAATGCAAGGGCGGGAGTCATGAGCAGCACCAGTGCGGTCGAGACCAGCATCCAGGCGGTGTCGGCGGGATTAATCGTTGGCACGGTATTCCCTTCGGGAGTCGAGGGTCTAGAGTCTAGGGTCTAGAGTCCAGGGCGAAAGACGATTCAGCCATCAAGCATCGTAGTAGAGAAAAAACTCATACGGATGTGGCCGCATGTTGACCGGGGCGATATCCTTGCTCCGCTTCATTGCGATCCAGGTCTCGATCACATCGGGACTGAAGACGTCGCCTTCGAGCAGGAACTGGTGGTCCCGCTCCAGTGCAGTCACCGCTTCGTCCAGCGAGCCTGGCACCGTCTTGATCGTCTGCTTCCGCTCGTCATGCAGTTCGTACAGGTCCTCATCGATCGGCGCCGGCGGCTCCAGCTTGCGCTTGATCCCGTCCAGCCCCGCCATCAGGAGCGCCGAGAACGCCAGATACGGGTTGGCCGTAGGATCGGGCGCCCGAAACTCGATCCGCCGGGCTTTGGGACTGCTGGAGTAACAGGGGATCCGGCAGATCGCCGAGCGGTTGCGGGCGGAGTACATCAGATTCACCGGCGCCTCGAAACCGGGGACCAGCCGGCGATAGCTGTTAGTGGTGGGGGCACAGAGCGCCAGCAACGCGGGAGCGTGCGCGATCAAACCTCCGATGTAGTGCCGCGCCGTCTCCGAGAGGAGAGCGTAACCGTTCTCGTCGTAGAACAGCGGCTTGTCCCCTTTCCACAGCGACTGGTGCACGTGCATTCCCGAGCCGTTGTCCCCGAAAATCGGCTTGGGCATGAAGGTGGCCGTGAGCCCCAGACTGTGGCATACGTTCTTCACGATGTACTTGTAGACCAGGAGCCGGTCGGCGGTCTTGACCAGCGTGCCAAAGCGGAAGTCGATCTCCGCCTGGCCGGCGGATGCCACCTCATGGTGCTGAACCTCAACTGGAACGCCCGCCTCGATCAGCGCCACCATGATCTTGGAGCGCACGTCCTGCAGCCGGTCGACCGGAGGCACCGGGAAGTACCCCTCTTTGTGGCGGGGGCGGTGACCCAGGTTAGGCACTCCATTCCGTCCCGAGTTCCACATGCCCTCCTCTGAGTCGATGTGGTAGTACCCCTCGTGCGCGTTCTGATCGAATCGCACCGAGTTGAAAATGAAAAACTCGGCTTCAGGCCCCCAATAGGAGGTGGTCGCGATTCCGGTGGTCTTGAGGTACTCCTCAGCCTTGAACGCCACGAACCGGGGATCGCGGGTATACGGCTCCAGGGTCAGCGGGTCGTAGATGTTGCAGGTCAGCGAGAGAGTTGGGACCGTGAGCACCGGGTCGACGAAGGCGGTCGACACATCGGGCAGCAGCAGCATGTCGCTTTCGTTGATGGCCTGAAAGCCCCGGATGGAAGACCCATCGAAGCCCAGTCCCTCCCGGATCATCCCCTCGTCCAGAGTGGCCGCGGGGATCGAAAAGTGCTGCCAGGTACCGGGCAGGTCGCAGAACTTCACGTCTACTACCTGGATTTTCTTTTCTTTGATCAGCTCCAGCACCTGCTGTACGTCACTGGTGGTGGATGGATGCGGGTCAGCTGCGGGTCGAACCGTCGTGGCCATGGCTCTCTCGGATTTGAGGTCAGGAATTCTCGGGTTTTCTAAAAGACGATGCCCCCGCGTGGGCTGGTCGAACGCGGGGGCATCAGCCGGTACAGAGACTACTCAGGCCAAGCCAGGCGGTTCGACCGAAGGCATGCTCCGGTTTCGCTGACCACCAGGATTGGGATTGAGGCGGATAGGATGGTGCATGGTGTCCGTTTTCTGTGCCTGAGAAGTTCACCTGGCCTGAGTATAGGGTCTGGGTTGCCCACTGTCAACCCATTTCTGCATATTCTACATTGAATCCTGCACACTTTTGCAATATTAGTCACCTCACAGTACAAATACGCCATCCGAGTTGCAGAATGTGCAAAGAATGGCGTCCTAAGGCCTGATCGGCGCACCCGACCATGCCGCCTGGCCTACGCCCCATTATCCTTGTACCCTCGAGTCCCTATTCGGCGAGCCCATGTGACCGGTCCCACCACCGAATCTCCGGTAGCCCGGCCGAGACGGCGTCCCCCCAGGATCGCGCCGATCCTGACAGTCCTGATTTTGATTGCTGGCGCTCTGGCGGCGTGGTACTTCACCGGGCGGCGCCGGCTGGAATTCAGCAACGAGCTGGCCGCTCCCATCTGGTTGGCCGTGGCGCAGCGCGCCCCCGTGACGCTCCAACCGGGGACGGCTCAGACGGTGGAGCTTCCCTCGGGGTCGGTTGTGGTGCAGTGGAATCTGGCCCGACCCCTCTCAGCCAATCAGCGGCCGATGGGAGAGGAGTTGCGGGGCTCGGCAGTCATTCGGGAAAAACGGGGACTGATTCGGCGGAGTGCCACGATCCGGGAGAGCGGGACCGCGTACTTCGCGCCGTTAATCACCAACGCGAGTCAGGAGCTGCTTCGGATCACCACCAACGCCGGCTTGGAAGGTGCCGTGGATTGTGGCTGCGCCATCAGACCAGGAGCCAACCGCGTCTTTGTCGGATACTATCGGCTGTACCAGAACAGCACCGTGCGCGCCCGGGACAGCACCGGTCGCACCGCCACTTTCCGGGACCTTGGGCCGCGAGTAACTGCGGCCGATGGTACTGTGGGCCTTCGGTTCGAGGCCAAGGACTTTCGCTGAAAACTAGGAACGCGGCCTCTTTCGCCTGAGCTCGACGATCGATCCGGGTGTAACTGCATCGAATCCGTACTTGTTACGGACCTTGTCGACGGCTTCAGTGAGGTGCCGCAGCCGGACCCGCTCGGGAGCCTCGAACAGATCCTCCTCCGCAGCAGTGCCCAGATTCGTTGCCGCCACCCCGATCAAGCGAACTCCCCGATCCCGCCGCCGCACATCTGCAAAGGCTGAGCGAAACAGCTCCCTGGCAGCGTGATAGATCTCCGCATCCAGATCGGTTGCTGTTTCCAGAGTACGTCCCCGGGTCACCGTTCGAAAGTCGTCGTGCCTGAGCTTGAGGGTGACCGACCGGGCCAGGATCTGTTCGTCCCTGAGCTGACCGGCCACCCGCGCGGTGAGCAGCGCGAGAATTCGTTCGAGCTCCAGGGGGTCGCGCAGGTCGCGGGAGAGCGTGGTCTCCCGACTCACCGACTTGGGTAGCCGGTCAGGCCGGAGCACGGTCCCGCCGCGGCCATTCGCCCGAAGCTTGAGCGAATGGGCATCGGCACCAATGAGCTGCTCCAACTCTCGCTCCGTCATCTCCTGAATCTGGTGCACGTTCACCAGTCCCAGCGCCGCCCAGCGCTGGGCCGTTTTGGGCCCTACACCAGGAAGGGCGGAGAGAGGAAGCCCAGCGAGGAAGCCTTTCTCCCATCCGGCTCGCACTTCCATCAGGCCACGGGGCTTGGCGCAGTCGGATGCCATCTTGGCGATCATCCGGTTGGGCCCGATGCCGATGCTCGCGTCCAGACCGGTGCGTTGTTTGACCGCATCGCGGACCTGTTCCGCCACCGGGAGCAGCGATGTGGGGTACTGCCGTTCCGTGCCGGCGAAATCGAGGTACGCCTCATCCAGAGACGCCATGACCACGGTGGGCGAGAAATCGTCCAGCACGGCCCGCACCGCGTGGGATGCATCGCGGTAGTGCACGAATGAGCCCTGAAAGAACGTGGCCTGAGGGCAGAGGCGAACAGCTTCGGCGATCGGCATTCCGGCGTGGATGCCGAAGCGGCGTGCCGCGTGAGAGGCCGACTGCACCACGCCGCGCTGATCCCGGCGCCCGCCCACCACCAGCAGCTCGATGTTCCGGAGCTCGGGATAGTATTGGCGGCAGACTTCGACGAAGAATGCATCGAGATCGACGTGGAGGAGTCGGGCGGGCATAGTGGAGCT
>JBJMPB010000551.1:0-10009 GCA_045803455.1 Gemmatimonadales bacterium
CAGACCTTCGATGCCTTCAAGATCGAAGGACGGTACGGTGCCGCCGCCACACTCGAATGGTCCCGGCGGGCGCACCTGACCTTCGGCCCCACCCGCAGCCATCGGGTGAGCCTTCGCTGGGTGGCTGTCGACGACACTCGCTATCTGGATCCGGGCTACTACGACGACGTCGGGATCGTTGAGCTGCAGTTCGCCAATGGAATATCCAACGAGAGCGGCCAGTGGAACCTCTCGGCCCGCAGCTCGCTCGGCGGCGGGTTGGCCTACAACCGCGGCGGTCTGGCGGCCAGCGGACGATCCGACCTGGATCCGTTCTACTTCAATGGATTCATCGAAGGCATTGCCCGGCGGGATCTGGCCCGGGGTCTGGGTCTGGCCGTGCGGGGCTATCTGGCCGCCGGGGTAAGCGACCATGATGCGGCCAAGCAGCGGCAGGTCTACTTCCAGGGCTCGGATCCCTTGAGCCAGCTCTATAACCCATTTCTCCGCTCGCGGGGCGCCCTGCTGGTCCGAGAGGATTTCAACTACCACTCACCCGGTGGTGCCGGTATACGAGGAGTCGATCCACGGCTGTCCACCTCCGCCATTGCCGCGCTGAATCTAGAGGTCGAGCAGGGTCTGCTTTCCCGGCCCGAGTCTCATCTCTTCAACCGGATCAGCATCGCGGCTTTCTCCGATGTGGCCCAGGGCATTGGAAGCATGAGTCAGACGCCGGGCACCGGCACCATCCGTTTTCTGTCCGATGCGGGTCTTGGTGTTCGCGCGGCGCATCGCATCGGCGATACCGAGTTCGTCACCCGAGTCGATTTCCCGCTCTTCGTGTCCCGCCCCGAGCTGGCGCAGGATGCTGGCGCCGGAGATGATGACGTCGCCTTTCGCTGGGTATTCAGCTTCGAGCAGCCGTTCTGACATCGCTGCTCGGTGCGTCGCAATGCTGCTTCGCCGCTTCCCCGCAATCTTGTTTCCCCGCTTCCCCGCTTCCCCGCTTCCCCACCATATTGCCCCCCATGTTTAAACCCGAATCTGTCGAGGTTGTGAGTGCCTGAGGCTCCCTACCGGGTGGAGAAGCCCTGGGGCTACGAGTTGATCTGGGCCCGCACCGATCGATACGTGGGGAAGATTCTTCACGTGAAGGCCGGTCACGTGCTCAGCCTTCAGTACCACAACTTCAAGGACGAGACCATGCACGTGCTGCGGGGCGAGCTCAAGCTCCGCACCGGGCAAGGTGACGGTACCATCACCCGTTCATTCCGGGCAGGTGAGAGCGTGCATATCCCCGCCAAGCTGGTCCACCAGATCGAGGCGGTTGTGGACAGCGACGTGCTCGAAGCCTCGACGCCCGAGCTCGATGATCTGGTACGCCTCGAGGACCGCTACGGAAGAGGTTGAGATGCAAGTGATCATACCACTCGCCGGCAAAGGCACCCGTCTCCGGCCTCACACCCACCTGGTGCCCAAGCCGCTGCTCAAAGTGGCAGGCCGGCCGGTGATGGACTGGGTGATGGACCGGCTCGAAGGTCTGGACATCACCGAGCTGATCTTCATCACGGGGCATCTGAAGGAGCAAGTCGAAGAGTTTGCCCGCAAGCGGTATCGGATTCCCTCGCGCTACATCGAACAGAAGGTGCAGGACGGCACCGCAGGGGCCATCAACCTGGCCCGGCCCTATGTCACCGGCCCGGTCCTGATCATCTTTGTGGACACCGTCTTCGAGGCCGATCTCAGCCTGGTCAATCGTACTGACGCCGATGGCATCATCTGGGCGAAGGAAGTGGAGGACTATCAGCGGTTCGGAGTGGTAGTCACCGATGCGAAAGGCTACATGACCAAAATCGTGGAGAAGCCTTCTACGCCGATCAGCAAGCTGGCCAACATCGGGCTCTACTACATCAAGGCCACCGATAGCCTGTGGCAAGGCATCGATCACGTGCTCGCCAATCCGGCCAATAAGGGAGAATGGTATCTGACGGACGCCTTTCAGTGGATGATCGAGCATGGCAAGCGAATCCTCACCGCAGAGGTTGGAGGATGGTACGACTGCGGCAAGCTCGACACGCTGCTGGAGACCAACGAGATCCTGCTTCGCAAGGGAGCCGCTCGCCGAGCGGACTTCCCCGGCGTCACCATACACGATCCGGTCTACATCGAGGACGGAGTCAGCATCGAGCGGAGCGAAATCGGTCCTAACGTCTCCATCGAGCGGGGAACCAGGATCAGCGGCAGCCGAGTTCGCAACTCGATCATCGGTCGGGACTCCCGGCTGACCGGAGTGGAGCTGGAAGCTTCGCTCCTGGGCAACGGCGTCGTACTGGAGAGTTTCCGGGGGAGTGCGAGCCTGGGCGATCATTCCGAAGCGGCCGCACAGCGGGCCTGATGCCCAACTCCTCGGTCGACGACCTGTGTCGGTCCTATCTGGATCTCAAGTACCACTTCGATCCGGCCTCGGCGAGCTCGGCGGGTCTGGTTACTGCCGATAGCCGGTTGGGCAGGTTCGATGTCGAGACCACCCGAGAGCACCTCTCCGCGCTTCGGTCGGTTTCCAGTGCCCTCGAGGAGCTGGAAACTGACGATCTTCAGACCGAGATCGACCGCACCGCGCTGCTGGGAGAGATTCGCACTACCGGCTATCGCTTCACCGACGAGCAGCCCCATGTCCGGAACCCGGGATTCTGGCTTTCCCATCTGTTTCAGGGCTTGTACTCGCTGTTGACCCGCGAGGACCCGGAGCCCGCGGTTCGAGCGTCGGCGGTGCTGGCCCGGTTGAGAGATACCCCGGCGTTTCTAGAGGCAGCCAAGGCCACCATAGATGGACCGCCGTCGGTCTTCGTAGATACGGCGCTCGCCATGCTCCCTGGTGGAGGGCAGCTCGTTGCCCAGGTGGTTGCCGGCTTTGGCGGCGGGACTGGTGAATTCGCGGATGAGCTCAGGCAGGCGGGAGAACAGGCGCTCAAGGCGCTGGTGGAATTCGGCACCGCCCTGCGGGACCGGATCGAGCCCGCGTCAGACCCGCAGGCCTTTGCCGTTGGTGAGCAACAGTTCAGCCGGAGACTCCAGCACGAGCACGCGCTGATGCCGGGCCCCGGAGAGCTGTGGCGGTACGGCCAGCGCCTCCAGGAGGAGACTACCCAGGAGCTCGCGACCCTGGCTCGGCAGCTCGACGGGCGGCCCTGGCGCGAGGTGATCGAGAAGCTCCAGGCCGAGTCACCCCCACCCGGTGAGCTGCTCTCGGTGTACCGATCCGAAGTCGAACGGGCCTGCCGGTTCCTGACCGAGCGCGGACTGATCACGGTGCCGAAGAGCGGTGTGGACGTGGTGCCGACACCGGCCTACCTGGCGGGGCTGGTGCCCTTCGCGGCCTACGAGCCGCCGCCGATTTACCTGGACCAGCACCGGGGGCGGTTCTATGTGACCGAGCCCAACCCCGAGCTTGCACCTGCCGCTCTGGCCCAGCAGCTCCGGGGCCATTGCCGGCACGCGCTTCCCGTGATGGTGGCGCACGAGGTGTACCCCGGTCACCACCTTCATCTGGTTACGCAGCAAGGACTCGCGTCCGAGGTTCGCCGACACGTCTGGTCTCCAATCATGGTCGAGGGCTGGGCGCTCTACTGCGAGCAATTGATGGAGGAGGCAGGCTATTATCAGACCACCGAAACGCGGCTGTTCCGGCTGGTCAACCTGCTGTGGCGAGCCATCAGGGTGGTGCTCGATGTCGGGCTGCACACCCGCGGCATGTCGCCGGCTCAAGCCACCGACTATATGGTGGAGCACCTGCCGATCGAGCGAGCCAATGCTGAAGCCGAAGTCCGGCGATACTGCGCATGGCCCACATACCAGCTCTCCTATGCCGTCGGACGACGGGAGCTGCTGAGCCTGCGACAGTCATACCAGCAACAGGCGGAGAGAGGCGGCAATCTCCGCCATTTTCACGATGATCTGATGCAGTATGGAGGCCTGCCGGTTTCCCTAGCTCGCTGGGGTATGGAGCTGCCGGAGTAGCCATGAAGATCACCGTCCTGACGTATCTCGACAGCGAAGATGAGAACTCGAAGGAGTACGAGGCGGTCGTTCCCCAGGTAGCCAAGGCGCTGCGGAGCCTGGGGCATCGGGTATCCATCCTCGGCGTGCACGCAGACGTCAAACGGCTCATCGCCGGGCTCTCCCGCCGCAAGCCCGATCTCGTCTTCAATCTCATGGAGATGTTCGGAGACAATGTCTTCGGGGACATACCCGTCACCGGACTGCTCGATCTGCTCGGCCTCAAATACACCGGAAGCGGCCCCGGCGAGCTGTATTTGAGCCAAGACAAGGGGCTGACCAAGAAGCTCCTGGCCTTCGAGGACATTCTCTATCCCCGGTTCGCGGTCTTCTCCCGGCAGCAGGCCTTCGAGACCGGCGGCAATCTTCGAATGCCGCTATTCGTCAAGCCGCTCCGATCCGACTCTTCGATCGGCATCGGAGGCAAGTCGCTGGTGCACGATGCCGGCGCACTGATGGAGCGGGTCACCGCCATTCGGAAGGAGCTCAACGACTCGGCACTGGCCGAGGAGTTCATTGACGGCCGGGAGTTTTACGTCGGGGTGTTGGGCAACTCCCAGCCCCGGGCGCTGCCTCCGGTCGAAGTGGATTTCACCGGCTTCCCCGAGGGAGCGCCGAAGGTGCTGGACAGCAAGGCGAAGTGGGATGAGCGGAGCAAGGAGTTCAAAGGGACCAAATCGGTCATGGCAAACCTTCCCGACGAGCTCAGGGCCCGGCTTCAAAAAGTTGCGGTGGACGCCTTCCGGGCACTCCGGGTTCGCGATTATGGCCGGGTGGATTTGCGGCTCACCGATACCGGCGACATCTACGTGCTCGAGGTGAACGCCAGCTGTTATCTCGAGCGCTCCAGTGAATTCGCGATGTCGGCCGGGGCAGCGGGAATCGAGTACCCCAAGCTGATCGAGCGGATCGTGGAGTTAGCCCAGGAGAGGTACAAGAGATAAAGCGTAAGCGGGAACTGCAGTAGCGTAAGCGGTAAGCGGGGGGATCTTCCCCGCTCACGCTTGTCCTAGCCCCGCTCACGTTCTTTTTCGCTACGGCAGGTAACTCCCTCTTTGAACATGATTCATCGCCAGTCCGGTCACCAGCGTAGTCAGGCCGATGATGGCCGAGTCCTCCCGTTCCGCCGGATATCCCTGTTCCAGTTGGGCCGCGCGCTCCGCCAGGTAGCGGAGGAGCACGCGGGTACGCTCCGGAAAGTGCCCGGTCCAGCGGAACACGTTGGCCATGAGCTCGGGCTCGAGCCGGCGGATCAGGCCGGCGGCGGGCTGGAGCGGACCGTCGAGTGCCGGGCGGTCGAAGCTGCCCAGATCCTCGAAGATCGCCCGAATGGCGCCATCCAGCCCGGGCGGGAGGTCCCCGGGTGAGTCGGCCGAGCGGCCGTAGTACTGGTCCAGTGAGTACTCGATCTCCGCCACATCCTCGTCCAGCTCACTGCTGGTCACCTCCGGATCCCTGCCTCGGAGCGCGTTCATGGTCCGGCTGCAGTAAGTGAGCTTCGCGTACGCCACGGGCCAGCCGCCGTATTCCGCCCGCCAGTCCAGGCCCGGAGTCATCCACACGGCAAAGGTTTCCGCCCAGTCCTCATCCGGATGCTTCTGGGCGTACCAGCCCGGCAGATGACGGACGTACCGCCGGCTGAACGGCTCCGGCCGGTACTCCTCGAAGTACGGCTGGGTGATCGAGCCAAACTGCTTGACCCACTCCTCCTGGTCGTAGAGACGGTACGCATAATTGATCACGTGCCCCATCTCGTGCCGCAGGTACTTGAGGATGTCGGCCCGGTCAAAGCCCTCCACATGTCCCACTCGTTCGGCGTGCAGCGCGGTGAGATCGGGGCGGGCCAGGTAGAAAGGAATGGCTATGGCGACGGTCTCGAAGGGGACGCCCCATTCCGTCGAGAGATAGAACCGCGGCCGGACCCGGGTGATCCCGATCTGGCGGAGCTCCTCGCTGAACTCGGCTAGAATTGGCTCCAGCCGGGTGCCTTCGATGGTGAGACCGAGATCCCGGATCGGGGTGGACCAGAGGTTCGACTCGTGAAACCGGGCGGGCTCGGCATGCATGCCGACAAGATATAGTCGCCCGATTCGTCCGCCGCAGGTCAGGCATCACGAAGCCGGAGCGCCCTTCACCGACTTACATTCCCCAGCCTATGCCGCCAAACCAGACCGAGATGGCTGCCCCTCGGGCCACCCAGGGCGGCGAGGACTCCCGGGTCCCCGCCGGGGTCAAAGGGCTTTCGCTGGTATCGCTGTTCAACGATTTCGCCAGCGAGATGGTGTACCCCCTCCTCCCGGCCTTTGTCACCCGCACCCTGGGCGGAAGTGCGGTGACGCTCGGACTGCTCGATGGTGCCTCCGAGTTGACGGCTTCCGCACTGAAGTGGATCAGCGGTCGACTGGCCGACCGGCCCGGCTGGAGACGGCCTCTGATCCTTGCGGGCTACGGGACCGCCGTTCTGGTGCGCCCGCTGATAGCGAGCACCAGTGCCGCGTGGCAGGTGGTGGGCTTTCGGGTCATCGACCGGATCGGCAAGGGCCTTCGGACGCCGCCGCGCGACGCAATGATCGCGGAGATCACGCCTCCGGCGCTCAGGGGCCGAGCCTTCGGCTATCACCGGGGGGCCGATCACTTCGGCGCAGTGCTGGGCTCGCTCGCCGCCTGGTGGCTCCTGCGGCAGGGCGCCAACGTCCGAAGCGTCATCAGCTGGAGCGTGGTGCCCGGCCTGGTGGCGTTCGCAGTGTTGGCGGGGGTGTTGCGCGCGAGTCGGGAGTCACGAGTCAGGAGTCACGAGCCTGCCTCCGATTCCAGCCATTCGACGTCAGACTCCAATCAATCAACTCCCGACTCCCGACTCCCGACTCACAACTCCCTCTGGCCCCCTCTCCTCGCCCTGACTGCTCTCAGCTTTTTTCGGTTGCCTGAGACCCTCCTGATCCTCCGGCTGCAGGACCGGGGAGTTCCGGTTACTCTGGTTCCGCTGATCTGGGCCGGTCTGCACGTGGTGCGGAGTGCCAGCTCGTATCCCGGCGGCCGCCTGTCCGACTGGAAGGGAGCGCGGCTGGTGGTGGCGGCAGGCGGGATACTCTTCGCCCTGATTGCCTTCGCCCTCGGCCTCACGATCGGGCCGCTGGCGGCAGTTACGCTGTTCCTGGTGTTAGGCCTGGTCGCCGGTCTCACCGAGTCCGGTGAGAGGAGCATGATTGCCCGGCTGGCTCCGGTGCGGATGGGGCGTGGCTTCGGAGCCTATCATGCCCTCACCGGGATCGCCGCACTTCCAGCGGGTTTGGTGTTTGGGGAGCTCTATCAATCGGGCGGGGGGCATGCGGCACTGTGGGCTTCAGCCGCGGGGATGCTCACAGCAGTGGTGGCCTGGTTGGCGGTATCGCCAGCCGGCACTGGTTACGTGGGAAATAACCCGCGAGGCACATCGTGAGCCGGCGATCACTCCTCGCTTTCCTGGCATTGGCGGGAGTAGCGGGCGCGCCCCGCCCCCAGTCGGCCGCGGCGCAGGTTCAGGTTCGGGTGGGAGACCCCACGCGGGCGATCTATTCCGAGCTGCACGAAGCTCTCAAGTCCGGAACCCCTCAGGCCGACTCCGTTACCGCTATACAACGCTCCCGCGATCCCGCGCGGCTCTGGCGCCTGATGCGCTCGGCGCTGGCAGGTACAGGGGACTGGAACTCGGCGCTGATCGGGCTGACTCGCCTGGCCGAGCTGAGGAGTCGTGCGTACGCCGACAGTGCCCGACAACTGCGCCGGCGATTGGAAGGCGCCCCCTTTCCTCCGTTTCCCGGAAATCCCGGTCTCAAGGCTGAGGATTTGCTGCCGTCACTTCAGGGCATCCTGCTGGAGCGGCGTCGGGCGGTGCAGGGGGATTCGGCAGTGCTGGACGACATCCTCCGCCGGATTCCGAGCAAGGACTACGACCATGGTGACGCCTGGGTCCTCGGGCGGTTGAAAGCAGGCGCCGCCGATTCGCTCGCAGCCCGGTTCCGCGCCGCAGATACCGAAGAGTTCCGGGTTCGCTATCTCACACTGCTGTCGTATTTCACCGACCCGCGGCTGATCCCACTGCTTGCCCGGATATACGCCGCGCCTGACAGCTTCCGAGTTCCCAAGCGTTACGCCATCAGGGCATCAGACGGATTGCTTTGGATTGGTACAAAGGAGAGTCTGCAAGCGTTGCTGGACGCTCGAGCGGCGGCCCGCGGCCGAGGCGTCTATGCGGATTCCAGTCTTGCTCGCGGAGGCTACGATTTTCTGGCAGACGATAGTTCCGCGGTGATCTCGCGGACGGGGAAGTGGCTAACCGAGTGGGTGAAGGAGCTAGGAGCTGGGAGCTAGAAGCTGGGAGCTGGGAGCTGGGAGCTAACAGCAGCGGGTGGGCCCGTCGCCGTAGCGCGCCCGAGTAAATTCGTCGTAGAACTGCCGCTCGGTCGGCACCGGCTGGTCGGGATGGCAACGGCGCAGATGCTCGATATGGGCGTCATAGTCCGGCATCCCAGCGACTCGTCGCAGCACAGCGGCAAATTTCTGCCAGGCTGGGAGCCCACCGGCCTCCCGCATCCCCGCTTCCCGGCTTCCGCGCTTTCACCCCGCATACGCCGTCTCCACAAATGGAGACTCCTCCACCCGAGCAGGCTTGCGCCGGGTGAGGATCAACAGCCATTCCCTGGCAGAGGCGAGCACCACCAACACCGTGACCACGAGGAAGACCATGGTCACCACGGCATCCAGCCGATCGTTGAAGATCAGGCGGGCACCGCGGGCCGCATCAACTGCTCCTTCGGAGATCTGGGATGCGGTGGACGCTGCATGGGAGAGAAAGCCCAGTCGCGGGTCGGCCGCAAAGATCTTCTGCCACCCGGCCGTCAATGTCACGGTCAGCACCCCGACCAGCGGTAGCAGCGTGACCCAGGCGTAGCGCGCTCGGCCGCTCTTGACGATCAGAGTGGTCCCGACGCACAGCGCCACCGCCGCCAGCAGTTGATTGCTGATTCCGAACAGCGGCCAGAGTGAGTTGATGCCGCCGAGGGGGTCGAGAACTCCCTGGACCAGAAAGTACCCCCACCCTGTTACTACCAGGCCCGACGCGAGCAGGGTGCTGGGGTACCAGGAGGTTCTGCCCAGCGGACGCCAGATGTGCCCGGCCAGCTCCTGCAGCATGAATCGGCCCACCCGAGTGCCGGTGTCGACCGTAGTGAGAATAAACAGCGCTTCGAACATGATGGCGAAGTGATACCACAGTGCCATCAGCCCGCTGCCGAATGCGGAGCTGAAGATGTGCGCCATGCCCACCGCCAGCGACGGGGCGCCGCCGGTTCTACCGAGGAGAGTCTTCTCGCCCACAGCTGAAGCCAATCCCTGAAGCTGCTCGGGCGTAACTGTGAAGCCCCAATTCCGGATCACCCCAACCGCTGATTCCAGACTGCCGCCGAGCGTCGAGAGCGGAGCGTTGATGGCGAAATACACCCCCGGCTCGAGCAAGGCCGCGGCGCACAACGCCATGACTGCCACGAACGACTCCATCAACATGCCGCCATACCCGATCAGGCGGGCGTCACTCTCACGGATCAGCATCTTGGGAGTGGTGCCCGAGGCGACGAGGGCGTGAAAACCGCTGATCGCGCCGCAGGCGATGGTTATGAAGGCGAAGGGAAACAGCTTGCCCGCGAAGACCGGGCCGGTCCCGTCGATGAATCGAGTGAGAGCCGGAAGTTTCAGCGGCGGCAGAGCGATGAGAATGCCTACGGCCAGAAGGAGAATCGTCCCGATCTTCATGAAGGTCGAGAGATAGTCCCGGGGGCAGAGCAGCATCCATACCGGAAGCACGCTGGCTATGAATCCATAGGCGATCATGCCATAGGCGATGGTCAATCCGGACGCGGTGAAGTAGGGGGCCAGAGTGGGCGACGCTGCGACATACCGACCCCCGACGAGGGCCAACAGCAGCAACACCACGCCCACA
>JBJMPB010000485.1:0-3728 GCA_045803455.1 Gemmatimonadales bacterium
ATTAGGCCTCGATTCTCGATAGCCTCTCGATAATCCTCCAGCAGACGATCGTACACCTGATCCCAAGTCCGTTCGGCTGCGTTCGCCAGGCCACCCTGGGCCAGGCGGTGTCTCAGACCGGGGTCATGCAACAACCGCCGAAGCCCCTGCCCGACGGCGGCTGAGCTGTTGGGCGCTACCAGCCAAGCGTTCTGACCGTGGCGGGCAAACTCCAGCACTCCCGCGGCGTTCGCCGCCAGGCAGGGAAGCCCGGATCCCATGGCCTCCAGCAGGGAGTTCCCGAATGTCTCGGTAGTCGAGGGGAATACGAAGAGATCGGCGGACGCGTAGGCTTCGGCCAGCCTCTGCTCGTGCATAAGGCCGAGCACGTGAACTCCGGGTATTTGCCGCCGCCGGATGCTGTCCTCCAGCGGACCCCGTCCTACCAAGGCCAGCTGAGCCGATCCCCGCTCCGAACCGAGTGCGCTCCAGGCAGTCAGGAGCTGTCTCAGATTTTTCTCTCGGGCGATGCGGCCGATGTAGGTGACCAGGAGATCGTTGGGGCCAAGCCCGAGCGCGGTACGGTAAGCCTCACTGCGAAACCGGGGGTGGAACTCCTCGGGGTCCACTCCCCGGCTCCAGATGCCGGTATGCATTACTCCGCGACTCCGGAGGTGCTGCTGATACATGTGAGAGGGACAAAGCACCCGGTAGGCCTGACCGTAGAACCAGCGCAGATAGTGCCACCCCAGGCGTACAGCCCATTCCACTCCGTACCGAGCGGCGTACTTGTCATAGTCCGTGTGCGCCGACGCGATCACCGGCAGCCGCAGCTGGCGTGAGGCCTTGAGACCAGCCAGGCCCACCGCGAACTCAGTGGCTACGTGGGCCACATCCGGCCGAAAGGCCCGGAGGTCCTCCACGATGTCGCGCTGACGGGGAAATGCCCACTGGACATCAGGATACAGAAAAAGCGGCACGCTGGGCGAACGGTGCACCTCAGGGCGATCCGGCTGGCCTGGGGGCAGGGCGTAGCTGGCGGAGTACACCCGGACGACGTGGCCCCGTTGCTGCAGTGCCTTGGTCAGCCGGAGCAGGGTAACGCCGACCCCACTGACCATGGGCCAGTAAACCTCGGAAAACAGGGCGATGCGCATGGAAGAAGGCTATGGCACGGCCCGATAGGCGACAAGGTGGGACGGGAGGTTCTAAATTGTGCGCATGAAGATCCGGGAGCCGGTCAACGGAGCGTCTCACCTAGTCGGCCTTCTGCTCGCAGGGGCCGGCACCATTCTCCTTCTCCGGATGGCGCGCAGCCCCGAGCAGCTGGCTGCATTCGCCATCTACGGCGGCACCCTCATTCTGCTGTACGGATCCAGCAGCCTGTATCACTCGCTTCCTCTTTCGGCACCTCGTCTCCGGGTCCTCCGGACCCTCGACCACATTGCCATCTATTTCCTGATTGCGGGCACCTACACCCCGATTGCGCTGCTCACTCTGAACAGCCGTCTAGGCTGGGCTCTGCTCGGGGTCGTTTGGTTGATTGCCATGGCGGGGATTCCCTTCAAGCTCTTCTTTCTCGACGCACCGGTCTGGGTTTCTACCGCGACGTACCTCGCAATGGGGTATCTCGCGCTGGTGGCCGTGATTCCACTGTCACGGGCGGTGTCGCTGGCTGGCCTCCTCTGGCTTGTGGCAGGCGGAGCCGCCTATACCGTTGGCGCCGTCGTTTTCAGCTGTCGGCGCCCCGACCCACTCCCGTGGTTCGGGCATCACGAGATCTGGCACATCCTCGTACTCATCGGCAGCGCGTGTCACTTCGCCTTCATGCTTTACCACGTGGCGTGAGATGAATGGACTAGAGATTCGCGCGCCGGACCTTCCCGAAGCGCGCCAGATCATCACCCCGGAGTCTCTGGCTTTCGTCGAGCTGCTGGCCCGGCATTTCGGGGCTCGGCGCCAGGCGCTGCTCCAACGTCGGCGGGAGGTCCAGCGATGCCTCAGAGGGGGCGAGCTGCCGAACTTCCTGGAAGAGACTCGGCAGATCCGCGAGCGCAGCTGGCAGGTGGCGTCCGCACCCCCGGATTTGAACGATCGGCGGGTGGAGATCACCGGACCGGTGGAGCGGAAGATGATGATCAACGCGCTCAATTCCGGGGCGAAGGTCTTCATGGCGGATTTCGAGGATGCGCTCTCTCCGCCCTGGGCGAACGTGATTGCCGGACAGCTCAATTGCATGCAGGCGGTCCGCCGTACCCTGGAATACGTAAGCCCGGAGGGTAAACGGTACAGTCTGAACGACCAGCTCGCGACACTGGTGGTACGGCCGCGGGGTTGGCACCTCGAGGAAAAGCACGCACGGCTGGACGGCGAGCCCATATCGGCCAGTCTGTTCGACTTCGGGCTCTACTTCTTTCACAACGCCCGGGAGCTGCTGGCCCGCGGTAGTGGGCCTTATTTCTACCTGCCCAAGCTGGAGAATCACCTCGAGGCGCGGCTGTGGAACGAGGTGTTCGATCTGGCGCAAGATGCGATCGGGATCCCCCGGGGAACCGTGCGCGCGACAGTCCTCATCGAGACGATTCTTGCGGCTTATGAGATGGACGAGATCCTGTACGAGCTACGGGATCATGCGGCCGGTCTCAACGCCGGCCGCTGGGATTACCTGTTCAGCATCATCAAGAACTTTCGTGAACGGGCGGACTTCCTCCTTCCCGACCGTTCCCAGCTGACGATGACGATTCCCTTCATGCAGGCGTATACCGAGCTGCTGGTGCAGACCTGTCACCGGCGGGGAGCTCACGCCATCGGTGGAATGGCGGCGTTCATTCCGAGCCGCCGAGACCCACAGGTGAATGAGACAGCGTTAGCCAAGGTTCGCGAAGACAAGCTGCGGGAAGCACGGGCCGGATATGATGGAGCCTGGGTGGCACATCCCGACCTGGTCCCGGTCGTCGCTGATGTGTTCGGGTCAGTGCTGCAGGGCAAGCCCCACCAGAAGGATCGTCAGCGGGACGACATTGAGGTCACCCGGGAGCAGCTGATCGATGTTCGCATCCCCGGCGGTCGTATTACGGAGTCTGGCCTCCGAGGAAACATCAGCGTTGCGCTGCAATACCTCGCGGCCTGGCTGGGGGGCTCGGGTGCAGTTGCCATCAACAACCTGATGGAAGACGCGGCGACCGCCGAGATCTCTCGGTCGCAGCTGTGGCAGTGGATCCGCCACGGTGCCACCATCGATAGCGGAAAGCGGATTACGGTGGAGTGGTGCCGGGCGATTCTGGCAGAGGAGCGGCGGCGCCTGGAGGCGGAGGGAGGAGATGAGCCGCGGCTCGCGGCGGCGGCCGACCTGCTGGATACCATGTTTTCGGCGCGAGAGTTTCCTGAGTTTCTGACGCTGGCGGCGTATCAGCGCCTGAGCTAGGAGCTCTCCTCATTCTCACTCCCAGCTCTACTGGGGCGGCTGGGGTCGAACCAGCAACCTCCCGGTTAACAGCCGGGCGCTCTGCCAATTGAGCTACACCCCATAATATCGAAGGCAACGGGGCTGTGACTCTACTTCGGTCGGGCCCACAAGGTCAAGTGATTTCGGGTCCTGCGTGTAGCCCGTCAGCGGATTGGCTGCTCCTGTAGACCCACTCGCAGATCGAAGTCTTCCCGGGCAAGACCTCGCGTAACCGGCCCGCCCTGTCGCACAGGGATCGGAGCCTCGCTCCACCCTGCGGCCTCCAATACCTGTGCTGTCAGCA
>JBJMPB010000607.1:0-10577 GCA_045803455.1 Gemmatimonadales bacterium
GCTGGAGCGCAGGCCACTCCGGGTGAAACTCCGATTCCCCTGAGCACGCGGGTCATTGCATCGTCTCGCCGAAGCCAGTGGCTACCAGGTCGGCCAGCGCCTTGGTTGCCTGCTCGGCGTCGGGGCCGTCCGCCCGGATAGTGATCGAGCTGCCGCACTCCGCTGCCAGCATCATCACTCCCATGATGCTCTTCCCGTTCACTCCGACCCCATCCTTGCAGATCTCGATTTCGGAATTGAACGTGCTTGCCAGCCGCACGATGCGCGCGGCCGGCCGGGCGTGCAATCCCTCCAGATTCACGATCTTTGCTTCACGCTCGATCACAGTCCGATCCGCCGAAACAGGAGGAGCAGAATCATCGCCAGCAGGGCGAAGCGGACGGAGGTGAGTCCCGGGCCGAACCAGCGGGTCAAGGCAAAACCAGCCACCGCCACTCCGGCTGCTCCGATCCCTCCGGCCCAGCCGAAGATTCCAAGATACCAGGCGGCTACTGCCGGCACCGCCGCACCCAAGGCAAAGCCGGCGGCCGGGCCCACCCACTCGATGGCCTTGGGCAACCAGGAGCTACTAATGGCGGCACCCACCTTCATGCCCGCGGACATCCCGGTTCGGAGCGACCAGTATCCGGTCCATAGTCGGATGCTGTTGTAAGCCAGGAGAAAGCCTGCGATCGCCCACATGCGTGCCCCCAGCATGACAGCCACGAGCGTGATGCCTACGAGCGCCGGCACCAGTCCGGCCCAAAACAACTGATCTCCCATCGAGCCCAAGGGGCTGCACAGGGCTGTTCTCAGCCGCACGATTTGGGGCCCGGCGACGGCCTCGTACTCCGCCCGGGCGGTAGCGCCGAGCGCGAGCCCCGCCAGATTGGGATGGCAGTTGAAGAACTCGGCCGACCGAACCACCGCCTCGCCATGCCGAACCGGATCCACTGCCTTCAGGTCTTCCAACAAGGGCTCGGCGGCGTAGCCCATGCCCACCCCGAGCATGCGCTCGTAGTTCCAGGTGCCCTGCACCGCGAATAATCGGAGCAGCGCGCGCAATCGCCGGTTCATAACAGCACCGCGATGAGCAGGCCCACTGCCAGTCCCGCGATCAGCCACTTGAGCCGGGGACCGCGACCCGAGGCCCGAACGACACTGTTGACCGCGGCGGCCAGCGCGGAACCGATCGCCACCAGAGTAAATGCGACCGCGCTCTGACGGTCGAGCCGGATCCACTCGCTCAGCGTGGAGGCCAGCACCAGCGCCGTCAGGGTCAGGGTGAAACCCCGGAGGGCGTCACGGAAAAGCGCTCCATACTGGAGCCGCCGGATTGCGCTGCTCTCCCCCGCGGCCAGCGCCGCCGCTCGCCGTTGAATGGAGCGAGCGTTCCACCGACGAACCACCTGGAGGCTCCAGCCGCCCAGCACCGCGAGGATAAGACCTAAGGCGGTGCTGATTCCCAGTCCCAGCTCCCACGGTGTGCCGGCACTAAGAGCCACCGCTCCGATGGTCGCGGGCCCGTAGTCGGGATAGCGGACGGCGCCGAACGGCATCACGTCAAGTGCGAACAGCTCGAACAGAACGCCGATGCGGAAGCCCGCCTCGATATCCCCCATGATGGCGCCCGCGACCGCTCCGGCTACTACCGGCCGGGAGATCATTGCCTGGGGAACGCTGACAAGATCAAGGCCGACCAGCGTCCCCCAAAGCAGCAGGGGCAGCACCACATGGGGGGAAAATTCCGTCACCCGAGATTCCTCAGCGGCACCGGCGGCGTGGTGGGCACATCTTGCGCCGTGATCACTGCTCCATGTTGCTCCAGCGCGTTGAGCGTGTGCAGCTCCTGATCGGTCAGGTACACGAACGGGAGCCGCTCCCGCCGTCCGGGGCGGTGGTGGATGCCGCCCAGGTTGATGCGGTGGATGATCTCGGGGTTGGCGGAATGCAGCGCGGCCATGGATTCGAGATCCCCGGTGAGGACCAGGCCGCGCTTTCCGTTGTCCTGCCATTCCCGCAGGTGAGAGGTTGCATCGGCCACGCTGACGAATCTGACCTCGATGTTCGGATCGACAGCCATCCGATAGAGCTCCTGCTCCCAATCGCTGGCAGCCACCTGATCATCGACCAGCACGATGAGGTCGATCCCCAGCGGGCGGCCCCACCCGATGACTACCTGGCCGTGGATGAGACGGTCATCGATTCGGCAGAGCACGATGGACATCAGGGAATCCTGATCGACTTTTCTCCAGCGGCCACGGCCCGCGTGGCCGCCTCTTCGGGCGAGAGCGAGCGATGGAACACGAAGTCCACCAGCATCGCCAGGTTCACCCCGGTGACGACCTTGACCGACGGCTCACCCCGCAACCGCTTCAGCACGGCAAAAGAGCAGGACCCGCTGGCCAGATCGACGAACACTACCGCCGGCCTGCCTCGGAGGGCGGCCAGCACGCGTTCCTCAAGCGTATCCCGATCGCATCCCGTGTTCGACACCGGTACGATTACACCGGGAATTCCGCTGATCTGTTCGGCGGCTTGCACCAGCGCTCCCGCCAGGGAGCCGTGGCAGACCACAACCCCGAGCAGTTCCTCACTCATAGTCCTCCTGGAGGTACTCCCGAACTCCACGCTGCTCCTTCATTCGCTTGATCAGACGGGCATTGAAAGTCGCGGCGACGTCCACTCCCGAGTAGCGCAGCAGGTGCATCATGGCCACGACCTCAGAGATGACCGTGATGTTTTTTCCAGGATTGAGCGGGACCACAACCCGGGGGACCGGGACATCCAGAATGGTGGTCTCCTCCCGGGAAAGACCGCTGCGGTCGCTATCCTTGGCGGTCTCCCAGTCCTCCAGCTGCACCACCACCTCGATCCGTTTCTGCTGGCGCACGGCGCGGACGCCGAACAGCGCCGGAATGTCGATCAGGCCGATCCCCCGGATTTCCATATGATGGGCTGCCAGCTCGTGTCCCCGGCCGATCAGCACGTCGTTACCCCGACGAGTGACCTGCACCACGTCGTCGGCGACGAGGCGGTGCCCCCGCTCCACCAGATCCAGCACGCACTCGCTCTTGCCAATGCCGGAACGGCCAACGAACAGCAGACCCACGCCGTACACGTCGGCCAGCGAGCCATGGAGCGTGGTCCGGGGTGCAAAGGCCTCCTCGACGATCGGCTTGATCCGGCGATAGAACTCAGAGGTCTTCAGCTTGCTCCGGAGGACCGGCACGCCCTTCATCCGGGCCAGCTCCAGCAGTTCGGGTGGGACCTCCTGCCCCTTGGTCACGAAGACGCAGGGCAGATCGAAACCGAAGAAGGTGGTGAGCGACTGACGACGCTGCTCCGGCGACAGGGAGTTGAGGTAGGTGATTTCCGTTTCGCCCAGTACGTGGAGGCGATTGGCCGCGAAGCGGCCGGTATATCCGGCTAGAGCCAGCCCGGGCCCCGCGACTTCCGTCCCGGTCATCGGCCGGTCCAGTCCCAGCTCGCCGGTCAGTGCCTCCAGCTGGAGCGGGTCGCCCCGGCGAGACAGGAAATCGCCGAGCCGGAGCATCAGCGCGCGTTGTCCGTGGGGGCAGAACGAGTCCGGCGGGGCCGATCGATGACCCGCTCGAGCTGGCGTTTGAGCCGTTCCTCCGCCCGGTCCAGCGCCGTGCGATGGTCGGGCCCACCGCCTCGGGCAACCAGCACCTCGCCCCGGGGAACGTGGAGCCTGATCTCCACCGTCTGCTGGAGCCCGTCCGAATCGAATACCACCGTCGACTCCATGGAACGCGCCGCCAGATTGCCCAGGCGCTGGACCACAGCGACGGCCCGATCGCGCAGCGCGTCCGAGATCTCGCAGTGGCGGGCGGTGATAGTGGGCTGCATGGCTCCTCCCCCGGACTCAGCTCCTGGCCGAGCCCTCAATGATGTCTTGTAGGTGGTGTTCGGTTGCCGCCGCGGTGCGCTCCCAGGTGAGACCTTCCGCAAACCGGCGGGCCCGTTCTCCCAATCGCGCAACCAGCGATGGCGTGTCAGACAGCTCGATCATGCGCGTGGTCAGCTCCGCGACATCCCCATGGGGCACCAGAAAGCCCGTCTCCCCGTGGCGGACCGAGTCGCGGAGCCCCGGACTGTCCGAGGCCAGTGACGGCGTACCACAGGCTGCGGCTTCGATGACGGTGATCCCCCATCCCTCCTTGGGTGAGGGAAACACGTTGGCCCAGGCCCAGCGCATGAGATCGATCTTTCGTTCTTCGCTGACAAAGCCGTGAAAGGTCACGGCCCTTTCCAGGTCCAGCCGGACGACCAACCGCTCCAGCTCGGCGCGGTAATCGCCGATGCCGGCGATCTCCAATCGCAGATCGGGCCGCTGCTGCCGCGCCTTCGCCAGAGCCTCAATGGCCAAGTTAATTCCTTTATAACGTTTCAGCCTTCCAACATACAAGAAGGTGGGCGTAGTCGAGCGGCGCCCCGGCGGCCCGGGCGTGAAGCGGCGGCTGTCCACGCCGGGATGGATTACCCGGACGTGAGCGGCCGGAACACCTCGGCTAATCAAATCGTCGCGAGTGCTTTCGCTGATGGCATGGAACCCGGCCCTTCGGTAGGCCCAGGGCAAAGGCCGCTCGGCTGCCCACACCGTGGCTGCCACGGGCCACGGGGCTTCGTCGAATGCGGTCTCACCAAAGAGGTGGGGCACAATGGCACAGAAAGGAATCGAGGTACCTGCAGCCAGATAGAGTGGAAGCTTATTGACGTCCTCCACCAGCACATCGGGCCGCTCGGCCTTGATCGCCCGATGCACCGCGCCGCGCCCCTTCAGGGCGAAGCTATTTCTGCCTCCAAATCGCTGGATGCAGATGCCGTCGATGATGGCGCGTTGAGGTGCCCGGCTCCAGCCGGAACAGATCAGGCGAACCCGATGCCCCCGAATGACCAGTCGGCTGAAGATCTCGAACAGATGGATCTCCGCACCGCCGGCATACGGATTGGCCCGGTCCTGCCAGTTAACCAGAAGGATGTTCACCGTGGAAGGAAGTTGCCTGCTTAGAGCCGGCCCAGCGACCGGGCGATGCCGTCCAGAATCCCGTTCACGAATCCGGGGGCCCGGACGTCCCCGAACCAGTGGGCCAGATGCACGGCCTCGTCGATCGCCACCTTGGGCGGGACCCGTCCCCGGCGCAGCTCGTGGATGCCCAGCCGCAGGATGTTCCGCTCCACCACGGCTATCCGGTTCATTCGCCAGTTTTCCGCGGCACCGGCGGCCTGGGCATCCAGCGCGGCCACCTCGGCCACAATGTCGGCGGCGAGCTCCTCGGCGCGGTCGAGAATGAGCGGCTCGGGCCCGGTGAGGCGAGCCAGTCCACTGGCGACTTTGGGAATGGGGGGAGCGCCCTGCAGCTCCCAGGCATAGAGGATCTGGAGCGCGCGGGCTCGGCTCTTCGTCTCAGTCCTGAGCATGGTAAGCCCGAAGTTGACTCAGCGCGTCGGCGGTTTGCAATGCTGCAACCGCGGCCTCGTAGCCCTTATTGCCTGCGCTCCCGCCGGCGCGGTCGACTGCCTGCTCCAGAGTTTCTACCGTCAGCACTCCAAATCCCACGGGGATGCCGTATCGCACCGAGACCTCCTGCAGCCCCCGGGCGGCCTCGCCGGCCACGTACTCGAAGTGGGGTGTGTCTCCCCGAATGACCGCACCTAGAGCCACGATACAGCCATAGACCCTGGATTCGGCGGCGACCACAGCGGCAGCAGGCAGCTCGAACGCGCCCGGAAGCCACACCACATCCACCGCGTCCCGCTCCATCCCTGCTTCGCGGCAGCCCAGCAGCGCACCTTCCAGGAGCTTGGTAGTGATCAATTCGTTGTAGCGGCTGACCAGGATCGCCGCCCGCCCGCAGGCGCGCAGCCGGCCGGAGAAGTCGGGCACTGGATCAGTGGGTGAAGAGGTGGCCCAGCTTGTCGCGCTTGACCTGGAGGTACGTCCGATTTTCGAGGTTGGGATCGGCCTGAAGCGGGATCCGCTCGACAATTTCTAGGCCGTAGCCTTCGAGGCCCACCAGCTTCCGAGGATTGTTCGTCATCACCCGGATAGACGACAGGCCCAGGTCTCGCAGAATCTGCGCCCCAATGCCATAGTTCCGCAGGTCGGGGGCAAACCCTAGCCGCTCGTTGGCCTGAACCGTATCGGCCCCGCTGTCCTGCAGCGCGTACGCTCGCAGCTTGTTAAGCAGGCCGATCCCCCGCCCTTCCTGGTCCAAATAGACGATCGCGCCCTTGCCTTCACGAGCAATCAGCTCCATGGCGCGATGGAGCTGAGAGCCGCAGTCGCAGCGCCTCGAGCCGAACACGTCCCCGGTGAGACACTTCGAGTGCATCCGGACGAGCACATTGGGCTCGCCGGCAATATCTCCGTGCACCAGAGCGACGTGCTCGGCCCTGTCGACATCGTTGCGGTAGCCGATGATGGTGAACTCGCCGAACTCCGTGGGGATTCGAGCCTCGGCCACGCGATGGACCAGCTGCTCGGTCCGGAGACGGTAGGCCACGAGCTGAGCGACGGTCACGAAAGTGAGTCCGTGTTGCTCGGCGATCTCGTGGAGCTGAGCCCGTCTGGCCATGGTCCCGTCGGGATTCAGAATCTCGCAGATAACACCGGCCGGAATGAGTCCGGCCAGCCGGGCGAGATCCACGCTGGCCTCGGTCTGACCCACCCGTTGCAACACTCCACCGGGCCGGGCGCGCAAGGGAAAGACGTGACCCGGGCGGCGAAGTTCGGAGGGCACCGTGGCCGGATTGATTGCGACATGGATGGTAGTGGCGCGGTCGCTGGCCGAGATACCAGTGGTAACCCCAAAGCGGCGTTGCGCGTCAACGCTGACAGTGAATGCGGTCGAGAGCTCCTCGGTGTTGCGTTCGGTCATGGGGGAGAGTCCCAGTTGATCGCACCGCTCACCGGTCAGAGCCAGACAGATCAGTCCGCGTCCGTGCAGGGTCATGAAGTTGATCATCTCGGGCGTGGCAAGTTCAGCGGCACAGACGAGATCTCCCTCGTTCTCGCGATCTTCATCGTCGGCCACGATGATGATCTTTCCGTTACGAAGGTCTTCGATTGCCTGCTCGATGGTACCAAAGGTCGTCACAGGATCCCCGCTTACCGCTGACCGTTCACCCGGTTTTCCCAAAGGGCTTCCACGTATTTGCCTATGGTATCGGCCTCGAGATGCACCCGGTCGCCCACTCGGCGCTCGCCCAGAGTCGTATGCTGTAAAGTAAACGGAATCAGGGAGATCTGGATCAGGTCCGGTTCCAGCTTGGCATTCACCGTGAGGCTGACGCCGTCGACGGTAATCGAGCCTTGGGCTACCGAAGTACGACCGACGGAAGGAGGCACCCGAATGTTCAACAGTCGCGCGTCGTCTCTTTCCGTCACGGTTTCGACCTGTCCCAACCCATCCACATGACCCTGGACCAGGTGCCCGCCCAGGCGATCACCCAGCCGAAGGGCTCGCTCCAGATTCACCCGTTGCCCTGGCACGTAATCGGCGAATCGAGTGCGGTCCAGTGAAGTGCGGATGACGTGAGCTTGGAAGGTGCCGTTGGAGAGTTCTTGAACAGTCAGGCAGGCGCCGTCGACCGCGATGCTCTCGCCAGGCTCCAGATCGGAATAACTGGACCGGATGGTGAGCTCGAGCCCGTCAGCTTCGTGGTCGGCACGCGCGACGCTGCCTACTTCGGTAATGATTCCTGTGAACATCAGCCTCGATCGACGACCAGCAGGGTATCCTCTCCCAAAGCCTGACGCTCCACTACCCGCCAGCGCTCCGCCTGTTCCAGGTCGCGAGGCGGCAGTCCCGACAGCGCGGGTACCGCGGTGTCGCCCAGCCAGAGTGGCGATTGAAGCCAGTAATACCGATCCACCAAGCCCGCACCCAGTAGGGCTCCGGCCAGCTGCCCTCCGCCCTCTACCAGCATCGAGCTAACCCCCAGTTCGCGTAACGCCGACAACGCCGTGAGCGCATCATCGGCCCGGAGAACGGTTACCCCGCAGCCTTGCAGCCGCTTGATACGAGCCGCGTCAGCCGCAGAAGAGACAACCACCACCGTCGGGACCTCGGCGGCGCTCCTGACCAGACCGAGCTGTGGACCCAGGTCGGCGGCCCGATCGAAGACCACCCGGCGCGGGGGGACTCTGGGTTTGACCGGCCCTCGGACGGTGAGGGAAGGATCATCCAGCCGGGCGGTGCGCCCACCGACAACGATGGCGTCAAAACCGGCCCGGAGCCACTGGACGTAGTCGCGGGCCTTAGAACCCGAGATCCATCGGGAGCGGCCGTAGCTGTCAGCGATCCGCCCATCGAGCGTGGTCGCTAGCTTGAGTGCCACGTAGGGTCGTGTGGGGTGCTGGATGGAATGGAGGAAGATGGCGTTCTGGGCAGCTGCGGTTTCGGCCAGGGGACCCAGCTCGACCTCGATGCCGGCTTGTTGCAGTCGCTCGGCCCCTTTCAACGCGATGGGATTAGGATCGCGCACCGCGGCAACCACGCGCCGGATTCCCGACTGGATGATGGCCTCGGTGCAGGGCGGCTGTTTCCCTTGATGCGCGCAGGGCTCGAGGGTGACGACCATCGTCGCCCCTCGAGCCCGCTCACCTGCACCGGCAAGTGCTACTGCTTCGGCGTGGCGATCTCCGAATTCGGGGTGCCATCCTTCTCCGACCAGCTCGCCATCCTGCAAGACCACCGCGCCTACCAGCGGATTAGGCTGGACCCGCCCCCAACCTCGCCAGGCAAGGTCGAGGGCTCGGCCCATCGCCTCCCGCTCGTTCATGCCGTCGCTAGAAGCTCACTCGCAGGCCCAAGCCGGCGAAGAACTTTCCCTGGGTGGTATCGAAGTTTTCGAAATCGGTCGAGAGGTTCTGATCCTTGCCACCTTGATACCCCAGCTCTCCGCTCAACCGCACCATGGACAGGCTCAGCCCGGCGTTCACGAACCCGAGTACCCGTGAGTTATTCAAATCTACCGGGACGTTGGACTGGAGGGTGGAGGTGATTGGATCGAGGAACTGGACGATGGCGCTGCCGGTGTATTTGTCCCAGCCCAGGCCGCCGGCGAGGTCCAGTATGGCCACCTGTTTGCTCGCGATGAGCCGCAGATTTGTGGCATGCAGGTTCACCGCGTAGTCGTAGGTGTCGCCGCCTGCCACATCGCCGTAGATGACCGTCGGAACGTCTCTGCGCATGACACTGAGAGAGATGTGCGGCAGCGGTCCCGTGCCCCGCATGAGACCTACCCTGGCGCCATAGCCCAGACCAATGGCGATATCGCCCACCCGTCGAGCATCGGCATCGACGCTGAAGTTTTTCAGCTGATCCGTCGGCAGCAGCAGGGCCGAGCCCAGAAGGTCCACGGCGAGGAGCCCGCCGCTCATCCCCTTAAAGATCCCCAGCGCGCCTTCGACCAGCGGCGCCGGCACCAGTATCTCGTTACCCGCGGGCACCGTGGAGCTGCTACCGGTGTAGCCGAGGTCGGGCAGGACCACATTGCTGGCGTTGGCTCGAAGGGTGAGCGATGCATGGCCGACTCCGCCCAGCGTGGCGGCCGAGCCGATCGTAGGATTGCCCCCGCTGACGAGCATGCCGAAAATCGGGTGAAAGGCTCGAGTGCCATCGACTGCAGCGGCGCATACCAGCTCGGAGTTGCCCGAGTAGGCTGAGCATTCCGGAGTCTGGGCAAGGAGAGGTGAAACGAGAGCGACGGCAGATAACCCGGCGAGAAGGTATGGCGCGCGCATCGTATTCTCCGTTACGGACGGGCGAAACGCACGGCCCTTCTGTCTCGCTGGATCTCGCCCATCACCCATGTGGTGACCCCGTCTCGTGCTGCGGCAGCCTGTGCCGCCGCAACCGCGGCCGGGGGCAGGACGGCGACGAGCCCCACTCCGAGGTTGAATACATCACGCATTTCCTCAGTGGAGATCTGCCCCGCCTGCTGCAGATACTGGAACAGCGGCGGCATTTCCCATGTGTCCGGATCTACCGTCGCGGCGCAGTCCTGAGGCAATATCCGCACCAGATTCCCGCCGATTCCTCCTCCAGTGATGTGGGCCAGCCCGTGAACTCGGTCGAGCACCGGACTGACGCTCCGGTAATAGCTGCGGTGCACGGCCAGGAGGGCGTCTACCACGCTTTGCCCAGTGCCCTCCAGCAGATCCTCCAGACCCAATCCGGCGCGATCGAAGACGATGTGCCGTGCCAGGGTATAGCCGTTGGTGTGCAGGCCGGTAGAGGCGTATCCGAGGAGCAGATCGCCAGGGAGAATGGCAGTGCCATGAATCGCTCGATCCTCCTCGACTACGCCGACGATGGTGCCGGCCAGGTCGAACGTTCCCGGTTGATAGAGGCCGGGCATCTGGGCGGTCTCGCCCCCGGCCAGAGCCATGTCATGGGCCCGGCAACCCCGAGCGATGCCTTCAACAATGCGGGCGATCTGCTCCACCCCCAGCGCGGCACCGGCGAGATAGTCCATGAAAGCCAGCGGTTGGGCGCCGTGGACCAGGATATCGTTGACGCTGTGGTTGACGAGGTCTTCACCGACCGTATCGAAGCGTTCCGCCT
>JBJMPB010000034.1:0-6505 GCA_045803455.1 Gemmatimonadales bacterium
CACCCTTGGTATGATGTTCATCATATTTCTAAGCAAACGCAAACTCCGCCTTGGGGCACCGCATCAACCTGTTCGGGTAAGGTGGTTCAGGGCCGCCTCGCGCACCGCATCGGAGAGCTTGGGGTCATCCACGGCCCGGGCCAGGACCAACGCGCCGAGCGCGGTGGCCACGGTAACGAGCGCGCTTTCGTGCGCGCCTGGCTGCCCCCACTCGGGCGACTGGCGGGCGACCAAATCGATCATCTCCTTGATGCGGCGCGTCGCAGCCCGGCGCACCTTGGGCCCCTGGCGCGGCATCTCCGAGCCGAGCGCGGCGACGGCGCATCCGCCCTCGAGGGCTTCCACATGCTCCTTCGAGAGATAGGTGCGGAGCATGGCCTCGAGCTCCTGCTTGGGCGGTGCCGCAGCGGCAACCCGCGTCAGGAAGGCCACTGTATCGGAACCAGCCCGGTCGGCGGCCTCGGCCAGCATCCCCTCCCGCGAGTCGAAGTGAGCGTAGAAGCCACCGTGGGTGAGGCCGGCCTCCTTCATGATGTCGGCCACGCCGGTGCCGCCGTAGCCGCTCCGCCGGATGGCGCGGGCGGCGGTCTCCACGATGCGCTCGTGGGTGGCTTCCTTGCGGCCGGGGCCGGGTCGTCTCGAGGTGGCTGCTTTCATATGACAATCATCATATATCAATGCTGACTCGGCCGCAAGGGGCCCGCGCCCTAGACCGAGAGTCTCCGGTATTTTACCCGGAGTTCTTCCTTGGGCAGGTGATGTCGATTTCCGGTAGCCCCGAACGACGTAGAGGTAGAGCAGCCACAAGGGCAGCTCCCAATCATAGAGGAGGTCCTATGCGGGTCATGCTGCTGGTGAAGGCGACCGAAGAGTCTGAGGCGACGTCGCATCCCTTCGAGATGGAAGGGGCCGAGGAGATGTTCGAGCAGATGGGGAGGTTCAACGAGGAGCTGATCAAGGCGGGGATCATGCTCGTCGGCGACGGGCTCAAGCCGAGCAAGTTCGGAAGGCGTATCCACTTCAACGGGACCAAGCGGTCGGTCACCGACGGCCCCTTCGCCGAGACGAAGGAGCTGGTGGCGGGGTTCTGGATCTGGCAGGTCCGGTCGATGGACGAGGCGGTCGAGTGGGCCAAGCGGTGTCCCAATCCGATGCCGGGTCCGAGCGATCTCGAGATCCGTCCCATCTGGGAGGCGGAGGACTTCGGCCCCGAGATCGCGGCGGGGGTGAACGAGCTTCGGGCCAAGATCGCGAAGAACACCAAGTAGGACGGAGCCGACTCAGCTGCCGCCACCCAAACGAATGCCGATGGTGATCGGGACGAAGCTCGCGGTTGCATCATCCAGGGTCTCGGGATCCACGGTGCCACCGAAGACGGCGTTATATCGGCCCTCAATGAAGGCGGCGAGGTTACCGAGATCGAAATCGAACCCCACCCCGGCGTTCACTCCGAAGTCCGTCTCGTCCGAGTCGATGCCCTCCGCATCATCGCCGACGGCTTTCACGTTATATGCGCGCCGATAAGGTAGGGATGGAACTTGCTTTCCTCGGACCTATTGAACATGAACACAGCGTTTGCGGTGCCCTGGATCATCTGCCAGTCAGCGTCCAAAGCCTCTGCCGCAAAACCGAAGCGGTGGTACGTCCCATCAATCTGGAAACCAATGGGGAAATCGGCCGGCTGAAAGCCTATCGCCGCCCCACCGTGCCAACCGGTGTTCGCCACGTCACCGAAGGTGCCGGCGGGCAAAGTGGCACCACCACCGATGGAAAATCTGAGCTGGGCAACTCCGGGCACGGCCAGCCCCATCGCGAGAAGAACCGCTCCGACTACGCCAATCTTGAGTTCTCGCATAAGCACTCCTATTCGGGTTCGCGTACTTTGCCACTGCTCTTCAACGACTCGGGGGCACCCTGCCTCCTCCAGCGGCCAGCAGGAACGCGGTAAGTGACAGGTACCACGCGCGCTAGCTCTCATGCCCTCCCGGCAAACTCAGATGAAGTGGGAGGAGGGACTGCGCTGACCGGTCGAATCTAGGAACGCGAAGCTGGGCGAACACATTGGGTGTTGGTGTAGGTTTGCGCTATTGAGTCAGCGACGAGTGGGCTCGAGCCAGCCGAGCCTACAGGAACGGCCGCGTTCTACAACGGCTCCGAGGCGGCTACGAGCGTCGAGGCCAGATTCGTGAACTCGGCGAGGGCGACGCGAAGTTAAAAGAGGGTTATCGGCCTGCTATCAAACGCTCGAAGCGCTGATTGCCCCGGAGCGGGGCGAAGGTGGGATCGATCCTGAGCCAGCCAGGCGAGAGATAGTACGGGATCTTGAGCAGCGGCTCGAGTCGGTCGAGTGCCTTCTCGGGCTCCCCTACGAGCAGGTAGATACGGACCAGCTGGTGCTGGTTGTAGGCTCCGCCGAAGGCATCCCGGCTGACCGGCAGCAGCGCCACACCCCGTTCCCCTTCCTGAATCGCCTCGGCCTTTCGGCCGAGATAGGCGAGAGCCAGGCCCCGGAGGACGTGCCGCTGACCATCGTCCGGTGTGGCTCGGATCTGCTCCGTGAGGGCGAGCCGAGCCGAGTCGGCATAGACTCTCGCTTTCGCCACCTCGTTCCGCAGCCAATAGGTTTGGGCCCTCACGATCCCCCAGTTTCCGCGGTCGTCGTCGAACGCACTCGGTGGAAGCGTCAGGAGCTGCCGTTGCTGGGCATCGTCCAGCACCCAGTACAAATCCCAATAAATTCCGAGGAAGGCGAGCAGGGCCGCGGAGTCGACGGTCGGGAGGCCCGCACGCACGACCGCCTGGGCGTCGGCCAGGTCGCCCTGAGCAAGGGCCACCATGGCCCTCTGCTCGATGATGCCGAGGTTGGTGGGCGCGAGCGCGAGGGCCCGGTCCAGCGCCGCCTGGGCCTCGGCGTAGCGGCGGAGCCAGAGCAGGGCGAACCCGGTCCGGCGCGCGGTGTTGGCCGAGCGCGGGTCGAGCGTGGCCGCCCGGGTGAGGTACTGGTGTGCCTCCTCCCAGCGCCCAAGGCTCTGCTCGGCCAGCGCCGCACCCACGAGCACGTCAACGTTGGTGGGGGCCAGCTTGAGCCCCGCCTTGTAGAAAGCCAGCGCCTGCCGATTATCCACCGGCACAAAGCGGTAGTAGTCACCCAACGCTACCTGTCCTTCGGGCCGATCCGGGCCGAGCGCCTGCGCCCGGTTCGCTGCGTCACGGGCCTGCGCGGCCAGCTCGGGCAAGGGGATACCGTTGGTATAGAGCAGGGCGTAGGCCCGGGAGAGCTCAGCCCAGGCAGGAACAAACCCAGGGTCCAGGGCGACTGCCTGCCGGTAGAAGCCCAGGGAGCGCCGCACACTCGCCGGATCGGCCACCGACATACCTTGTGAGGCAGCCTCGCCTTTGAGGTAAGCATCGTACGCCGCCAAGTTCTCGGTGGGCTTGGCCGCGAGCTCGTGGCGCACACTGTCGCCCAGCGCCAGGTTGAGCGCACTGGCCACTTTGGTAGCGATGTCCGCCTGCACCTGGAAGACGTCGGTGAGCGACGCGTCGAACGGTTGCTGCCACTTGGTGGTGGGCGCGGCCCCGGGGTCGACCCGAATGAGCTCGGGGCTGACCCGCACCCGGCTCGGTCCGCCGCCGGCTTTCTCCCACCGCACTGTGGCCGTGAGCAGGTAATCGGCCCCCAGCTCACGGGCAATCTGCTGGGGTGCCTTGGTTGTCTTGCGGTATTCGTTCGAGCTGGCCCGAGCGATGACGGCTATTCCGGAGATCTGCGAGAGCTTCCCCCGTACCTCGTCCGTCATACCATCGGCAAAGTAGGCCGCCGCGGAGTCGCCCAGGTTCTCGAACGGGAGCACGGCGAGCCGCTTGGGGCCGGGGCTGTCGTCCGTCCCGGGATGCGCGCGTCGCCAGGCGAAGAGCACGCCTAGCCCGACGAGCAGGCCGAGAACGAGTGTGACCGCGGCCAGCGGCACCCGCCGGCCAGCTGAGGGGGTGGCCTGCGGCGTGGTCGCCCGAGTGGGAGCGGTCGCACTCGCCACTGAGGCCGACTCGGCAGCCATGGCCAGGAATGGGCTGGTAGCGGCAGCCGCGCCGAGCGCTCGCGCGAACTCCTCCGCCGAGCCGAACCGATCAGCGGCCACCGGTGCCAGCGCCCGTGACACCGCGGCGTCCACCTGCTCCGGCACACTCGCCCGTGCCTGCCGCACCCGAGGCACCTCGCCACTAAACCGCTTGGCGATGATCGCCTGCGCTGTGGGACCGGTGAACGGCGGCTCACCGGCCAGCATCTCGTACAGCACGCAGCCGAGCGAGTAGATATCGGTGCGTGCGTCGAGCGTCTTGTCGCCCGCCGCCTGCTCCGGGCTCATGTACGCCGGCGTGCCAACGGCCATCCCGGTCTCGGTTAGACGATCGTCGGCCCCGGCTAGGGCCCGGGCTATGCCGAAATCGGCGACGAGCGTGGAGCCGTCCGCGGTGAGCAGCAGGTTCTCCGGCTTGATGTCCCGGTGGATCACGCGGTGCCGGTGGGCATACTCCAGCGCTCGAGCGGTCTCGGTGGCAATCCGAATCGCCACATCCACCGGCAGCTGCCGCTCCCGTCGGAGCCGGTCGCGAAGCGACTCGCCTTCAACAAACGGCATGGTAAACCAGAGCTGGCCGGCGGCGTCACCCGAGTCGTGGACGGTGAGGATGTGTGGGTGCTGCAGCCGGGCGGCGAGTTTGATCTCGCGCTGGAAGCGCTCGGGGCCCAGTACGCGGGCAAGCTCGGGGTGCAGTACCTTGAGCGCGACGGGGCGGTCGTGCCGCAGGTCCTGAGCGAGGAAGACCGTAGCCATGCCGCCCCGGCCGAGTTCGCGATCAAGGGTATAGGCTGACGCCAGGGCCGTTTGCAACTGCGTGCGCAGGTCCGTCAAACAGCTCGGCTTGTTCGAGGGAGAGCAAAATGTATCCGGCCGGGGGGCCGGCTGCCAGCGGCGGCTGGTGCGCGCCCACTGTCGAATACCGTGCCCGCCATTCGACAATTAATGGAAGCCCTGTTCCGTCCAGGGAGCACCACCACCAACCCTATCCACCGGAGCGTCACGATGCTGCTAATCCGCGAGGTGTTCCACTGCCGGCCCGGCAAGGTCCGCCCCTTACTCGAGAAATTTCAGGCGATGAACCGCATCATGGCCAATGCCGGCCAGGGCAACATGCGCCTGATGACCGACTTCAGCGGCGAGCGCTACTGGACCCTGGTTGCCGAGTTCGAGACACCCGGCATGGCCGAGTTCGAGAAGATGATGCAGGGCGAGGGGATGAGCGAGGCGGATACGAAGGAGTTCGAGCGCCTCATGGTGGGTTACCATGACCTGATCGACAGCGGCCACCGGGAGATCTACCGGCTGGAGCCGGCCACGAAGGGGTAATCGGAGTCGCGGAGATGCTAGCTCTCCAACACGAGGCCCATCGCGACATCTCTTCTCCTGATCCGCTCGATGGCTTCGTTCACTCGTGCGAGCGGCATGACATCGACGATAGCCGCGATGCCATGCTTCGACGAGAACTCGAGCATCTGCGTTGTATCCGCACGACTTCCTATGTAGTTCCCGTAGATGGATCGCCGAGAATTGTTCAATAACCCGCCGCTCAGCGACAGCTGCTGCAATGGCGACGCCACCAGGCAGAGCTGGCCCTCTGGTGTCAGCATTCTCACAAAAGAGTCGATGTCGAACGGGACATTCAGCGTCGAGAGGATGAAGTCGAACTCCCCCTGGTACTCGGTCACGCGCTCCGCGTCCGAGCTGTCCGCGAATGCGCCTCCCAGCCGCTCGATCAGCGCTCTCTTCGCTGGCGAGTGCGAAAACGCCGTCACGCGGTGCCCCATCTTGTGGAGAAACTGTATGGCCAGATGACCGAGCCCCCCGGCGCCCAGGACCGCCACCCGAGAACCGGCGGGCAGTCCGGCCCGAAGAATGCCTGCATATACCGTCAGGCCGGACGAGAGCAGCGGGGTTGACGTGGCCGAATCGAGCTGCGGCGGGAGCCGGAAAGCGAACCGCGCATCCACAATGATGTGTTCGGCCAGGCCGCCGTAACGGTCGACGGCAATGACCTTCTGGCTGGCGCAGAGTTGCTCGATGCCCCGCCGGCAGAAGGAGCAGTCGAAACACGCCTCCTGCTGGTACCCGATACCGACGCGATCGCCGGCGTGCAGATCGGCGACCTCGGAACCGGCCTCGTCGACGATGCCAACGATCTCGTGGCCCGGGACCAGCGGATACCGCGCGTCACCCCAATCATTATCGATGAACTGGATGTCGCCCCTCGCCAGGCTACGATGCGTGATCCTCACCAGGACGTCACGGCCGCCGAGAGTCCTCTCATACAGGAAGGGCTCCGCCGTGCCGCCTTTCTCTCTGATCGCGTAAGCTCTGATCTGCATGATTCACCCGGGGTCCAGTGCCCGTGATGAGGATGAATGTCCTCGTCAGCGACGGCGCGCCTCGCCAGGTAGCACCCGATG
>JBJMPB010000049.1:0-14518 GCA_045803455.1 Gemmatimonadales bacterium
ATCCGGTGGATCACCAGTCCCGGTTTGAGCACCAGGGTATGCGGGATCATCGGGTCATTCTCGGGGTCGGTGTATTCCTGGATTTCGAGGTCCCGCTGCACCATCCGAGCCGGGTCCGACAGAAAGGTCCACTGGGCTCCCACCGATGCCCGGAACTCCTGGAGCGTGTGGTGGTCGTCCGTCGCGATGGTGACGATCTGGGTGTACGCCACGGCGATCTTGGGATAAAACGCGGCCAGCTCCAGATGCTGCTGGTGCTCCTTGGGACAGTAGTGCCCGCGAGCGAGCGTGAGAATCAGCGGATCTTCGGCCTGCAGCTCGCTCAACCGGCTGAGCTTCCTGGTATGGTCGGGCAACTCGTAGTCCGGGAACGTCGCTCCGGGCACTATATCTGATCGCATTGCAGACTCCTTCCGGAATATCCGCTGGCTCCGAATTTGGTGCACGATCACCTGCGACCACGATCACCTGCGAGTGGCGATGGGCCACGCAGAGCGCGTTAGCACGAGGGGAGGAGACCGGGTGGCTGGCCTAGGAGCCAAGAATGATCCGGATCGCCCGGGCTCCGACCGTCGAGTGCTACAGCGCCCGGAGTGGCCCACGCCACTCGCTGCCACCCGGCAGTCTCCAACTGACTGCGTCCGCGCATCCTTCATCCATAACGCCGGCGCAGCCCGGGCGATATTAGACTAGGTGCCTATTCCTAATGCCCGGACGAGTCCCCCCGCCGGTCTGACTCGAACAGGAACCAGGTCCGCCGCTCGCTCTCGTCGATCCACACCTCGATCAGGCTGGCGGTGGCGAGATCGCGATGCTCCTCGCACACATTGTGCGCTTCGCGCAGACGCTCGGCCAGACTCTTGTTGTCCTCCCTGAGCTCGGCCAGCATGTCCGAGGGCTCCACGAAGTCCGCATCGTTGTCGCTCACCCGCTGCAGGTGGGCGATGTTTCCGATCGATCTGAGGGTTAGGCCACCGATCTTCCGCACCCGCTCGGCGATCGGGTCGGTCATCGCAAACAGCTGGTCGGCCTGTTCGTCGAGCAGGAGATGATAGTCCCTGAAGTGGGGACCACTCATATGCCAGTGAAAGTTCTTGGTCTTCAGGTAGAGTGCGAAGACATCCGCCAGGATGGCGTTCATCATGGCGGACACTTCCTTGGTGGCCGCGGCCGTCAGGTCGGTCGGCGTCTGCAGCCGGGCATCCCGGCGTTGGGTCAGCACCTGTCGCTTGGTGGCTGTTGCTGTGCTCATGAGTTTGCCTCGGTTCAGGGGGTTAGCTTGTGCGCGAGCCTTGGGCGGCTTGATCGATCAGCACTCGAACCGCGCCGGTCAGAATCTCCAGCGTGAACGGCTTGCTCAGGAAGGGGTGATCCGGCTCGATCAGACCCCTTCGGACCATCTCGTCATCGGTGTAGCCGGACATGAAGAGAACGGGTAGTCCGGGCCTTAGCTGCCGGAGTTGGGCGGCGAGCTCGCGCCCATTCATGGACGGCATCACCACGTCAGTTATCACCAGGTCCAGCCGTCCAATATCGGACCGCACCGCCTCCAGCGCTTCCGCCCCGTCCCCAGCGGTCAGCACCTTGTACCCCTCGCTCTCCAGCAGCCTGGCCGTCATGCCGCGGACCGCATCCTCGTCTTCCACCACCAGCACCACCTCGCCTGCATTGGCGCCGACCGGCTCGGGCTCCTTCATCGGCGGTGTTGCGCCCGCAGATAATTCCTTGGGCAGGTAGATCTTGAAGGTGGCGCCCTGGCCCGGCTCGCTGTATGCCCAGATGTATCCCTCAGACTGCTTCACGATCCCGTAAACGGTAGAGAGTCCCAGGCCGGTGCCCTGCCCCACCGGTTTGGTGGTGAAGAACGGCTCGAACAGGTGGTTCATCGTCTTCCGGTCGAAGCCGTGGCCGGTGTCGCTCACGGTGATCAACACGTAAGGGCCGGGCCGGATCGTTACATCGGACCTGAAGCTGGCGTACTCCTGATCCAGCTGGACCGAGCTGGTCTCGATGGTAAGCCGACCGCCCCGCGGCATCGCGTCGCGCGAGTTGAGGGCCAGGTTGAGCAGCACCTGCTCGATCTGTCCCCGGTCGGCCCGAACCGGTCCGATGGTCGTATTCGGACGCAGCTCCAGCGTAGAGTCTTCGCCCAGTGTTCGCTGGAGCACCGGAGCGAACTCCCGGATCACTTCGTTGAGATCCAGCACCTGAGGCCGCAGGATCTGTCGCCGTCCGAAGGCGAGGAGCTGGGCGGTAACTGCCGCGGTGCGCTGGGCTGCTCGCTGGATGCTCTCGACGTCGGCTCGCACCTGCTGGGGCACATCGGTGCGCTGCAGGATGAAGGAGGCTGCCGAGAGCACCACGCTCATCTGGTTGTTGGTCTCGTGGGCCACTCCTCCGGCGAGCCGCCCCACCGCCTCCATCTGCTGCACCTGGCGAAGATGTTGTTCTACCCGCCGGCGGTGGGTGACGTCATGGAAGGTGCTCACCGCCGCCACGATGGTTCCGTCCGCGCCCCGAATCGGTGCCGCATTGACGCTTAGAATGGTGCGGGTTCCTTCCGGCCGAACCACCTCGATCTCTTCGCCGCTCACCGTCTCGCCGCGGATTGCGCGGGCGAGCGGCCAATGATCCGCTTCGTAGGCCTGACCGTTGCTGTGAAATCCGGCGAGTCCAGGTTGTCCGGCGAGCTCTACAGACGGCTCCTGTGCGCCCCCTCGGAGTTGAGCGACGGTCCGGTTGCGGAAGGTGACCCGGCCGGACGGCGCCTCGGCGAGAACCACTCCCACCGGGATGTTGTCGAGCACCGTTGCCAGCCGCGCCCGCTCGGCCTCCAGCTCGGCCCGGGCGGCGCGCTCCGCCTGTCCCAGCCTGGCGTTTTCCGCAACCAGCCTTGCCTGGCGGACTTCCTCGGACAACCGTGCGATCTCGATGGGCGCGGCAGACTGGTCGGCCACGGCAGCGAGCACCATCTCGTCTTCGTCCTCCCAGGGCTCGATTCCCGTGCGGGTCACTGCCAGAAGGCCGGTGACTTCTCCCTGCACGATCAAGGGAATGGCCATGAATGACCCTTGCCCCGATACCAGCACACTTTGCAAATGGGTGATGAGATGCTCGTCCAGCTTCCCCCGAAGGGTATTGGCCACGCGGGCATCGACTCCTACCGAAGCGCGAACATGGGCCAGCCCGTCATCACCCACCAGCATCACCACGGTCTGCTCCGCGTCCAGAATGGCCGAGGCGTGGTTGGCGGCAAGCTGGAGGATCTGGTCCAGAGATTCCGCCTGCGCCACGGCCCGGCTCAGGCGGGTTAGCTGCCGCAGAAGGGCCAGCGCGGGCAGGTCCGCCCTGATGCTGCCGCTAGTCCGTCCGGCGCTACTCGACATGCACCCCGGTCTCAGTGATCCGGAATGGGTGCACCTTGTCATCGTGGTGGCTCGCTCGAGTCTTGTAGATGCTGATGGAGCGACGGAGCCGCTTACCCCGGTTCACTTGGAGGAGGATCAGGTTGTCGCAGATGTAGCTCAGGCGTCCAAACGCCTCGAGCGGAGCTGCATTTCCCAGGGGGCCGTTGGCGGTGTCCTCCAGCATGAGAAGCGCGGTTATCCCGCGGACCGCGAAGCGCTGGACCAGGGCGTACAAGTAGTCGTGAATGCGCTGCTGGTCGCTGGCCGCCATGGCCAGATCGCCCACTGCGTCGACAACCACCCTCCGGATTCCCTGGGCCTCGATCAGCTCGAACATCTCCACAATGGTCCGATCGATCTGCAGCTCTACTGCGCTGGTATACAGGAAGTGAAGATAGGGCCGGCCGTCGTCGCCACCTGTGGGGTCCAGGGCGTTCAGGATGTTGCCCAACTGAGTCGGGTTCTCCTGGAAGTTCACGTACAGCGTGGGCTCGTTGACCGCGGCAGCGGCCACGGCGAATTGCAGTCCCAGGGTGGTCTTTCCCGAGCCGGTGGGGCCAATGACCAGCGAGGTGGTTCCCCGGCGAAGCCCTCCAGCCAACATCTCATCGAGCCCGCTGATGCCGGTGCCCACCCGCTCGTCGGATATCCGATACCCCTTCGGAACTGCGGGACTCACCAGCCGGGGGTAGACCTGGACTCCGTCAGCGGTGATGTGAATGGCGTGGAGGCCCTCCAGGTACGAGCTTCCCCTGAGTTTACTCACCCGCATA
Source organism: Gemmatimonadales bacterium (assembly GCA_045803455.1). Taxonomy (GTDB): domain Bacteria; phylum Gemmatimonadota; class Gemmatimonadetes; order Gemmatimonadales; family GWC2-71-9; genus CAVVWJ01. The sequence continues at coordinate 4,181 of JBJMPB010000049.1, forward strand.
AACCGTTCGTCGGTGGTGGTCCGCTTTTGCCGGGCAAACTCCACGATGCCGTCCGCGACGGCAAACTCAGGGTATCGGGCAATGTCGTCCAGGCAGTACTCGCCTACGAGAATGGTCGTGGTGGCGTAGGCGCTGAGCAGCCCCCCCATGGTAGAGATCAGCTCCCGGATCTCCCGGGCAGAGCTCGACAGATCATGGATGACCTTGAAGGAATCGATCACGATGAGCTTGGGGCCCAGCGTTTCGATAGCGGTACGGATATGGCTGACCAGGGCGCCCGGCCCCTCCTCTGCCATGGCTGCCCCGACATCCTCATACACCACGGCCGTTCCCAGCTTGGCCTCGTCATAGAAATGGAACCGCTGCAGGTAGGTGATCACCTTGCTCAGCGGCTCGGATAGCGTCGTCAGGTACAGCACCGGCCGGTCAGCGTCTGCATTGGCGAACAGCAACTGCTCGGCGAAGAGCGTTTTCCCCGTGCCCGGCTCCCCCATAACGATATTGATGGAGCTGGGGAGAAACCCTCCGCCCAGAACCAGATCTGCCTCCCGGTTTCCGGTGGAGATCCGAGCCGCGGAAACTGCGGCAGCGACTGTGTCAGGAGCGGCACTCATCAGCGAAGCTCCCGGGTTGCAGGGGATTTGTGTTGCTGCTTGGTGGACCTGGCGTGGAGCACGCTGCGAACCCGCTCTTTCAGCAATTGAGGCGAGAGTGGCTTGCGCAGGAAGGCGTCGGCGCCTGCGTCCTTAGCCCGGCTTTCGGCTGAAAGCAGGCTAAAGACGAGAACGGCGATATCGCTGGTGGCCGGATCGGACTTGAGCCGGCGGCAGAGCGCCAGACCGTCGAGCCGGGGGACCAGAATTTCGGTGATGATGACGTTGGGATGGAGCTGTTGAGCCAGCTCGAGCGCCTTCAGCCCATCATCGGCAAAAGTGACGCTGAACCCGGCTTCAGTGAGGAAGAAGGTTTCCAGCTCCCGCACGTAGGGATCGCGTTCCACACACAAGATCATAGCGCGGCCGGGATCGACCGATCCGGACCGGGAAGAAGTCGAGGCGCTCACAAAGACCTTAGACGAAGATTGAGCTCCAGATCCCTGCATCAGCAGGTCTAAACTAGGGCGGCTCGCGGTGGAGGCAAGTTTATGCTAGGACCACTCCCGTGGCTCCAGCATAGCGAGCAGCTCGGCCTCGAAGGAGCCCGCCGGGTACTCCGGCGAATACTCCCACGCAGCCAGGGGCGGCAGACTCATCAGCACGCTCTCGATCCGGGCGCCGGTCTGTAGACCGAACAGGGTGCCCCGGTCGTGTACCAGGTTGAACTCGACATACCGTCCCCTTCGCGACAGCTGAAACCGCCGCTCTCTCTCGCCATAGGCGGTGCTCCGGCGGCGCTCGACAATGGGAGCATAGGCCGATTCGAGAACGCCGCCCACGTCAGTCATGAACTGCAACAGACGCTCGATGCAGAGTCCGCCTTCTCCCGCCCGAAGGTTATCGAAGAAGATTCCGCCGACGCCTCGCCGCTCGTCGTTCCGGTGCGTGTTTACGAAATAGTGATCGCACCACAGCTTGAAGCGGGGATAGAAGCCCGGGTGGTGCGGGTTGCAGGCAGCCTTGAGCGTACGGTGGAAGTGAGCCGCGTCTTCCGGATAGGGATAGGTCGGAGTGAGATCGGTGCCTCCCCCGAACCAGGCGTCCACGGGCTCACCCTCTGCATCCCCGATCTCGAAGTACCGGACGTTGAGGTGAACGGTGGGAATCATTGGGCTCCGGGGATGGACCACTAGGCTCATTCCGGTCACGAAGAAGGTGGCGGCGCGAGCCCCCTGAGCTCCGATTCGCTGCGCCAGGTCCGGCGCCAGCGCGCCTTCAACCAGAGAGCGGTTGATGCCGGCCTTCTCAAAAGTCACGCCTTCGGTGAGCGCCCGACTTACCCCACCGCCCCCGCCCAGCCGCTCCCACTGGTCTTCCCGAAAGGACCCACCGCCGTCCAGCCCGGTAAAGAGCTCGGTGGCCGCATCATGCAGCTGAGTGATGCGCTCGGTGGCCTTGTGGCGGAAGCCGGGCTGCATCATGCGCTACGCCACTCCCGTACGGCGTCGACGAAGGCTCGGGCGTGCGCTACGGGCGTGTCCGGAAGAATGCCGTGTCCCAGGTTGGCGATGTGGGCCCGTCCGCCGAAGGCCTCAAGCATCTGGTGCGTCCGCTCGCGCAGCACCGCGGGCGGTGCATACAGCCAGCAGGGATCCAGATTCCCCTGCAGGGTCACCCGGTCGGCCGGCAGCCGCCGCCGAGCCTCGGCCGCGTCAGTCTGCCAGTCGACTCCGATAACCTCCGCTCCAGTGGACCGGGCGATCTCGTCCAGCGCCCACCCCGAGCCGGGACAGAAGGCAATGACCGGCGCGCCGGCCTTCCGCGCTATGCCTATCGCTTCACTCATATAAGGAAGGGCAAACTCGCGGAAATCGCGGGGAGCCAGCGCTCCCGACCAGGAGTCGAACAGCTGCAGCACCTGCGCTCCGGCTCGCACCTGGGCTGCCAGAAACTCTCCCACCACCTGCGCCAGCCGCCCCAGCATGGCATGCGCCGTGGAGGGCGATTCCACCAGCAACCGCTTGGCGTAGCTGAATGATTTGGAGCCTGCCCCTTCAATCATATAGCTGAGCAGGGTCCAAGGGGCGCCGGCAAACCCGATCAACGGCACCCGCCCGTCCAACTCCCGCCGAACCATTCGCAAGGCCGAGAGCATATAACCGAAACCTTCTTCCGGCGAGACGTCCCGCAGCCGCTCGAAGTCCCGGGTTGAGCGCAAAGGCTGATGGAACCTCGGTCCCACACCTTCGTCCACCGACAACCGCATCCCCATGGCCTGAGGCACAATCAGGATATCACTGAAGATGATCGCCGCATCCACGCCGACCAGCTCCACCGGCTGGAGGGTGACCTCCACTGCCAGTTCGGGTGTTCTTACCATGGTGAGAAAGTCGGCCCGTTCCCGCACGGCTCGATACTCGGGCAGATAGCGGCCCGCCTGGCGCATCATCCAGACCGGCGGGCGCTCCACCGGCTCCTTCCGGCAGGCCCGCAGCAGGAGATCGTTCACGCTAGCGCGGCGACAGGAGCCCCGCGATCGCCGAAACGAGAGCAGGGGTGGATGGAGCGGTAGGCACCGCGGCGGGCTGCCACCCGGCGGATCGCGCCGCCGCAGCGGTGGTGGGGCCGATGGCAACCAGCGCCGGCCGGCCTGAAGGAGGGCAAGCTTCCACCAGAAGCTGAAGGACGCTGGGACTGGCCACGAGCACCATGGAGGCTCCTGCGAGCGCATCTCTCGCTTGCTCGGCACTCGCCAGGACCATCCGGTAGCATATCACCTCGTCGACGACGAGTCCGTTGGCGCGCAGAATGGCGGGGAGCTCGTCACGTCGGTTATCGCCGCAGGGAAACAGCACCGGACCGGCCGCCCCGGCGGACAGCATTATCTCCGCAAGCCGCTCGGCCGCTCCCAGCTGGCCATTCGGCTCGGGAAAGCTTCCCTGGACGGATCCGAGCATTCCCTGTAGTGCCTCGGCCGTGGCTGCTCCCACCGCCCACACTCGGGGAGTGTGACCCACCCAGCTGATGCTGCAAGCCCGAATCCGATCCGCGACTGCCGCCGCGGCGCGAGGTGAAGTAAGCGCGAGCGAACCGTAGCGGTTTCGATGGTTGAGCGCCTCATCCAAGCGGGCCCAGTCATCCGGGGGGCGGGAGCTGATCAGGGGCCGCTCGATTGCCTCTACCGAGATCTTCCGCAGCTCGTCGGCCAGGCCGGAGAAGGAACCGGATGAGGCGGTGATGACCAGTTTCTTCATCAAGGCTCGCTGATGGCTGGAACACCGGCGCGGGCCTGAGCGAGAATATCTCCAGCCCCTTGCGCCAGCAGCTCGTCCGCCAGCATCGATCCCAACTCCCTCGCATCCGCCTCGCCAGTCACGGCACGCCGGTGTCGCCCCTCGATCAGTGTCCTTCCATCCGGAGCAACCACCCTCCCGTGCAGCAGCATATCGCCCCGCTCTCCCTGGCGCTCGGCGTATGCCGCAATAGGGACTTGGCACCCCCCCTCCAGCCGTGCCAGAAACGCCCGCTCCGCGGAGATCGTGAGCGCAGTTCCCGGGTTGTGCAGCACTGAGCGGACCAGCGCGAGAACGCGCTCATCGTCCGCCCGGACCGTGATGGCCAGAGCCCCCTGCCCCGGTGCCGGCAACAGCAGGTCGGGAGCAAGCCGCTCGCCAATCCGATTTTCAGCTCCGAGTCGCACCAGGCCGGCGGTGGCCAGAACGATGCCGGACCAGTCGGCGTTGGCAGTGAGCTTCGCGAGACGGGTATCGACGTTTCCCCGGATATCTACTATCCGCAGATCGGGCCGGTGGTACAGCATCTGCGCGCGGCGTCTGAGGCTGCTGGTGGCCAGTATGGCTCCCCGAGGCAGTCCTTCCCAGCTGATAGAGCTCCGACCGACCAGCGCGTCTCGCGGATCTTCGCGCTCGCCCACTGCGCCGATGACGATACCGTCCGGCAACCTGGTCGGGAGGTCCTTCAGGGAGTGAACTGCGAGATCGATCCGACCGGCAAGGAGCGCATCATCGATCTGTTTGGTGAACAGCGCGCGGCTGCCAATTCGGGACAGAGGGACATCGGGGGTGAGGTCGCCGGTGGTCTTGATCTCCACCGGCTCCGCGCTGGATCCTGCCGCCTCCAGCAGCGATCGGATCCGTTCGGTTTGCCAGTGGGCGAGTGCACTGCCCCGGGTACCGATTCGGAGCGGTCGGTTCGGCACACTCAATGCAGGTCCGCCGCCGAAACGCCTCCGGCCAAGGGCTCCTTGCTCAGCATCGTGCTTACCCGATCGGCCGCTCTGATCCCCGAGCTGATCGCATCGTTGAGGGAGACGCCGTCGCGATAGGTGCCGGCCAATGCGAGTCCGGGGTTGTTCTGCTCTACCTGATCTGCGATGTCCTTGAAGCGTCCATACCCGAGGACATACTGCGGGATGGCCTTGGGCCAGATCTGCACCGCTCGGTAGGACGGCTCTCCCCTGGTTCCCAGCAGAATCCTCAGATCGTCCAGCACCCGGGCGGTAAGGGTGTGGGGATCGGCCTCGACGAAATCAGGATCGCGGGCACCTCCGGCAAACACGGTCAGCAGGACAAACCCCTCGGGCGCTCGATCAGGAAACAGCGTGGAGGAGAAGATGCCGCCCAGGACCCGGCGGCGCTCGGCCTCGGGAACGAGGAAGCCGAACCCATCCAGCGGGTGAGTCACCTGATCGCGGGGGAAACCGAGCGCCAGCACGACAAGGGGTGGATGGACGATACTCGAGAGCGTCGACAGACGCTCTCCGCCGGTGAGATCCAGGTCAATGTCGTCCAGACTGTACGCCGGCGCGGCGTAGATCACCGCGTCATATGTCTCAGTCCCCTGGTACGCCGCACCGACAGTCCAGCCCCGGGACCCACTGCGCAGCTGGGTAACCGGCGCCTTGAGTCGAATCTCGGACGCGAGCTCGCGGACAAAGGCTTCGACGATCTCCTGCAGCCCGCCACGAAAAGAGATCAATGGAGATGCGCCGGGTGCAGCAGCGCCGGAAGCACGATCGGCCTTGGCCGCCTTGAGAAAAGCCTTCATGACTGACCCGTGAGTTTGCTCCAGCGTATGCAGCTGGGGCAGCGCATGGTGAACTGACAGCTGCTCCGGATCCCCGGCAAAGGTCCCGGCGACGAAGGGGTTCACGACGTAGTCCAGAACTTCCTGGTTGAAACGTCGGCGCACGAAGGCGGCGACGCTCTCATCCACCGGCGAGTCGCCTCGCTCGACCAGGGGCTCGCCGAACACCGCGAGCTTGGCGGTGTTGGAAAGGAGCCGGGAGGTGAGCAGCTCGGCCGGAGTGAGCGGCAGGCGCACCAGCTTGCCCCGGCGGACGATGTACCGGGTGCGTGCCTCGGGGGAGGGGAATATCCGGGAGGTATCCAGCCCCAGCGCGCCCAGCATTTCACCGACCACCGGCCCCGGTGCGGACATCGAGTTGGGCCCGAGCTCGGCGAGGTAGCCGGAGCGGCGTTCGGTCAGCACCACGCCGCCGGCGCGATCGGCCGCCTCGTAAAGGACGACGCGATTTCCCCGCTGCTTGAGGCTGTAGGCTGCGGCGAGGCCGGTGAGTCCGGCGCCGACGATGGCTACCGCTGCCATGCTGTCGTGAGCGCGGCCTCGAGCAGCTCCAGCTCCCGATCACCGTGGACCACGGAGGTGAACGACGCCTCGAACGCCGAGGGCGGCAGGTAGATCCCGGACTCGAGCATGCCGTGGAAGAACCGGCTATAGGCCCCGCGGTCGGTCTGTTTCACCTCCGCGAAGGTGCGAACCGGCGTTGGACTAAAGAAAGGAGTGAACATGGTGCCGACGCGCTGGACGACAACTGGAACTCCAGCCCTCTCGGCAGCGGCCGCGATCAATGTTCCGGCCCCCTGGGCCCAATCGGCGGCGCACTGCCACAGCCCGGGCTGCCGCAGCTCCTCGAGCGTGGCCAGGCCGGCAGCCATCGCGATGGGATTACCGGAGAGCGTCCCGGCCTGATACACCGGACCTGCCGGCGCGATCAGCTCCATCAAATCCCGCCGCCCGCCGTAGGCCGCAGCCGGAAGCCCGCCGCCGATCACCTTGCCGAGACAGGTGAGATCGGGAGTGACGCCATAAAGAACCTGAGCGCCTTGGGGGTGAACCCGCCATCCGGTCATCACCTCATCAAAGACCAGCAGCGCATTGTGCCGCTGGGTGATGTTCCTCAAACCCTGGAGAAACCCGGCGGCCGGCGGCACCACTCCCATGTTGCCCGCCACCGGCTCCACCAGAACAGCGGCCATCTCGTCTCCGCGTACCGCGAAGAGAGTCTCGACCGCGGCGAGATCGTTGTAGGCGAGCACCAGCGTATCAGCCACGGTCGCGGGCGTTACCCCGGGTGAATCGGGCAGCCCCAGAGTGGCAACGCCGGAGCCCGCCGCCGCGAGTAGCGCGTCGGCATGCCCGTGGTAGCAGCCGTCAAACTTCAGGATCACCCGGCGGCCTGTAGCGGCTCGCGCCAGCCGGACGACGCTCATGACGGCCTCGGTGCCGGAGCTTACGAAGCGGACCATCTCCAGTCCGGGGAAGGTGGAGACGACCCGTTCAGCGAGTTGGACCTCTAGCTCGGTAGGAGTGCCGAAGGTGGTACCATGGCGGGCTGTCTCGATCAGCGCGGCGAGCACCTGGGGATGGGCATGGCCCAGGATCAACGGTCCCCAGGAGAGTACCAGGTCCACGTACTGATTTCCGTCGGCGTCGATCAGGCAGGGTCCTTCGCCCCGAACCATGAACCGCGGAACGCCGCCCACGCCCTTGAAGGCCCGAACCGGGCTGTTCACGCCTCCGGGGAGGACTCGCTGCGCTGCCGCGAACAGGCGCTCCGACGCGGCAGTTGCCCCCGGAGCGATCCGGGTGTCCGTCATGTCGCTCCTGTGGACCTGAGCCACACGGCGGCGTCCTTGGCGTGATAGGAGATGATCGCGTCTGCCCCGGCGCGGCGCATGCCGGTCAAAGCCTCCAGTACCACCCGGCACTCGTCGATCCAGCCGTGACGCGCCGCAGCCTTCACCATCGCGTATTCGCCGCTCACGTTGTAAGCCAGGAGCGGCAGCTGGGTTCGCTCCCGGACGGCACGGACCACGTCGAGATAGGCCAGCGCAGGCTTGATCATTAGAAGGTCAGCGCCTTCGGCCTCGTCCAGAGCGGCCTCCAGCAGGGCTTCCCGAAGATTCGCTGGATCCATCTGATACTGGCGCCGGTCGCCGAAGGCAGGAGCACTGTCTGCCGCTTCGCGAAAAGGACCATAGAACGCGCTGGCGTATTTCACTGCATAGCTCAGAATGGCCGTCTCCTGATGGCCTGCACCATCCAACGCCGAGCGGATTGCGGCAACCATCCCATCCATCATCCCACTGGGAGCAACGATGTCAGCGCCGGCGTTCGCATGACTCACCCCCACCCGGCCCAAGATTTCGAGAGTGGCGTCATTGTCCACCGACCCCTGCCGAATGACGCCGCAGTGCCCGTGGCTGGTGTACTCGCAGCAGCAGACATCGGTGATCAGGAGCAGGTCTGGATGGCGTTCCCGGATGCGACGCAGCGCCCGCTGCACGATCCCGTCATCCGAGAAGTTTTCGCTGCCGATCTCATCTTTCGTGGCGGGTAGGCCGAAAAGAATTACCGCCTCGATGCCACGGCTTCGGATATCATCGATTTCCCGGTCTAGTTTCTCGTCGGCCGAGAGTTGGAACACTCCCGGCATGGAGCCGATCTCGCGCTCCACCCGGCTGCCATGCGCCACGAACAGGGGCTGAATGAGATCGGCGGGGGAGAGCTCATGCTCCCGGACGAGGCGGCGCATGGCCGGCGTAAGCCTGCGGCGGCGAGGCCGACGGAGAGGGGGAAGGGGCACAAAGGAAGACTAGAGAGCGGAAAGCCGGCTCGCAACCAGCGCAGCGTGCCAGTGGAAGGCTCCTGGCACGTGCTTTGCCTTCTTTTACCCCTGAACCTGTTTTTCTGCTTTCACGTTCTTATTGAGGAGGTCTTACACTGGGAAAGAGGTTGGCCACGCACCCGGCTGCATAGCGGATTCCGAGTAGGCTGAACGGGTTAGCACCTTCGGGCGTAGTGTTCCTGGTCACGGTCCAGGTAGCCCCGGAAATCACGGCCAATCGCATTCTTTCCCCGCATCTTGAAGTAGGTCCCGGTGGGTGCCGACCCCCAAACGGCTGTTATGCCGCGTCGCCCGCCAGCGCCAGGAGCGCACGGTATGCAGCTTTTCCCCTCGATGGGTTTCTCTGCTCTCACATCGACGCTGGTCTTGAGCGCCTGCGGCGGAAGTCCGCCCCCGCTCCGAGAAGCCCCGGCGCCTGACCCCACCGTTGCCATCGTCCGGGCAACACTGTGGGACGGCACCGGTCGCGGCCCGGTCAGTAATGCGGTCACCCTGATCCGCGGCGATCGAATCCTTTGCGCCGGCTCGGCCGGAGAGTGCCCCCTTCCCCGTCGCGCGCGAATCATCGACGCCAACGGCCAGTGGCTCATCCCGGGCCTGATCGACAGTCACGTTCACCTATTGTTCCTGACGGCCGGCAGCGCCACTGAAGAACTCGCGCTCGACCTGCGGGACCTTCTGGCTCAGGGCGTCACCACTGTCCGCGACATGGGCACCAATCCGGCCGAGCTGCTTGCTCGGGTCCGGACGCTGGACGCCACCCCCCGGGTTTATGCCATGCAGCTGGTGGCGGGACGCCGATTCTTCTTCAACGGCTTCCAGGGTACTCGAACCGCCCGCGGCGTCGTGTTCCGGCAGCCACCCGCCATGACCATGCAGTCGCTGGGGTGGACGCCCATCATGTACAACCGCACGGACGATCCGGATTCCATAGTTGCGATTGCCCGCGAAGCCGGAGCCATGGGTCTCAAGCTGTACGCCCAGCTGGACCTGGAGTCGGTCACTAGGCTGGTGGCTGCAGCCCACCGTGCCGGCATGCCGGTGTGGGGGCACGCCTGGGTGCAACCGGCCAGCGCGCTGGAGCAGGCGCTCGCGGGACAGGATGGAGTGGTGCACGCGGCGGGCTTTGCGGGCGAGCTGTTCACGGCTGAGGAGCGGGATACACTGGTCAACGACGGGACTCTACAAGTAGCTACGGCGGAGGTTGCAACTGTGGGGGCGGCTCACGATCCGCGAATCGCCGATGCACTCGACTCGATGGCGCGGCTGGGCACCTTCTTCGAGCCCACCCTGGACGCCACAAAGCATAGCGTGGCGTACTTCAACGCCAAGCGCCGGCACATTCCATCGGAGCAGGAGGAATACGTCCGGGCAGCTTCCGGTTTCGGAATGGAAGTCACCCGCGAAGCGGTGCGCCGGGGGGTGCGGATCAGCGCAGGCAGTGATCACGTAGCCTACGGGCCATCCAACGAGCGGGCATCGCTGTTCGGAGAGCTGCGCCTGCTGGTGGACTCCATATCCCTGACGCCCACCGCGGCCCTGCTTGCGGCCACCCGCGATGCTGCCGGCGCGATCGGCGGTGAAGCCGCCCAGCGACTCGGCACCATCGAGGCCGGGCACTACGCGGATCTGGTGCTCCTCAGCAAGAATCCTTTGGCCGACATCGACAACCTGGATTCGGTCGAATGGATCATGAAGAACGGAAGGATCTGGAGGCCGGGACAGCTGCGGAGTGGTATTGCAATGAGGTAAGCGGTACGAGGTAAGCGGTGAACGGGAACTGCCCCGCTT
>JBJMPB010000084.1:0-3265 GCA_045803455.1 Gemmatimonadales bacterium
GCTACCGGATCATTCGAGCCTCACCCGCATCCGGCAGCGACTGGGAGTGGACGTTTTCGAGCGCTTCTTCGCGCGCGTCATCAATGTGTGCGAGGAAGGGGGGCTCGTTTAAGGGCGTGAGCTGTACTTCGACGCAACGAAAGTAGAGGTTAACGTGGGCATTCCATCCCTTATCCCTCGCTCCTATTACGAAGCCGCGACGCACGTCGCTGTTCTCTTCGCCGACAAAGACGATGACGCGGCACCGAAAGCCGACAGCGAGCCTCCTCCCGAAATGGTTCAACTGCCGATAGACCCCGCCGACGCGCCCGCAAAAGGCGATCGACCGTGGCGACTCCTGGAGGAGCCGCGGCTGGATCCGGATCGACCCTCCTACTGCGGCTACCGGCACACCGCTGACTTTCGCGTCAGCCCTACCGACCCCGACGCTTCACCCAAGTGGGACTGGCGTGCTATCCGCCTCGGCTCCCACGACACGATCAGTATCTCGTGGATGGCGGAAAGCGCCGGATCATCCTAAGCGGTTTGACAAAAGTAATGGACCAGGATAGAGCGGCAGGCTCTCTCAGGAGGGAGGTGCCATGTCGATGGAGTTGTCTGCGCAGCGCGAGGTGCTGCATCACTTGACCCGGACTGATCCCGATCCCCGCGTCCGCCGCCGTGCTCATGCCCTGCTCTTGCTGAGCCGAGGTCAATCGGTCATGGCAGTTGCCCGACTCTTCGAGACCGCTCCCCACCGAGTGCGGGCCTGGCGCTCACGGTTCCTGATCGGTGGCCGCCAGGGCCTGGCTGACGCGCCCCGGACCGGCCGCCCACCGAAACTCGATGCCGCGGCCTTAGCATTTTTGGAAGAGGCGCTGGAGGCCAGTCCCCAGACATACGGGCTGCCGGTCACGATCTGGAGCATCCGCGACCTGCGCGCCGTGCTGGCCCAACGACTCGGTGTGCGGGTCTGCACGGCCACTGTGCACCGCGCGGTGCAGCGGCTGGGCTACCGGTATCGCCGTCCTCGTCATGACTTGCGGCATCGGCAGGATCTCGAAGCAGTCGCCGCGGCCGAGCAGGTGCTGGCCTGGCTGCGAAAAAAAGCACTGGCGCCCCCAACGAACTCCATCTGGTCTACCTCGACGAATGCGAGATCCATGGTCATCCCCGCCTGGCAAAAATGTGGCAACGGCGAGGGTGTCCAGTGAAGATCCCAGCGGCCGGGGAGGATCGCAAGTTCGCTGTCTTCGGGGCGCTGGACTATGCCTCAGGGCAAATCGTGTGGCAGCTCAGCCCGCACAAGGATGGGCGGGCCTTCGTGGCCTTCCTCGATCACCTTGTGTCCATGCTCGCCGATGGCCACATGATTGTCGTGCTGGACAATGTCGGCTACCACAAGGGTCGGCTCGCCAAGGACTGGTGGATGACGCATCAGGATCGCGTGCACCCGTTGTGGCTGCCAGCCTATGCTCCGCAGTTGAACCTGATGGAGCGCGTCTGGGGCTACGTCAAGGACAAGCTCAGTTGCCATCGCTGGTGGGCCGATGGTCCTGCGCTGGAGACCGCGACCGCGCGGTTGCTCTCCCACCTCCAGGCACGGTTCCACCAGCCCGATCCAGACGGCATCGCCCTAGTCCACAATTTCTGTGAAGCCGCTTAGGTTCCTGTCCTATCGCGAGGTCAACGGGAAACTCGAGGTAGCCAGTTTCACCGAGGTCGTCCAGCGCTCCAGCGTTGTCAACGTGACTTTTGTTGGCTCCACTGAGGTCACCCGATCTCACGCCGCAGGCGCTCCCTGATCCGAGAGAGCGCTTCCACCAGCGCAGCAACGCCCACCACCCCGGCAGTTTCGAGAGACGGCAGGCTGACTGAGGTCCAGGTGAAGCCCGCGGCACGCAGCCCGGCGACGCGTCGGGTGAGGGATTCCAGGTCCAGCGGATCGCTGAGCCGCGCCTGCAGACCGATTCTGGCTGGGTCGCGGCCCGCTGCCTCGGCGGCGGCCTTGATGATCGCCAGATTCTGGAGCGCTGTCAGCACCGCTTCATCGGAGTCGGGCATCGCCATCCAGCCGTCCCCGAGGCGTCCAACTCGGCGCAGCGCCGCCTCCGAGTCGCCTCCGAGCCAGATCGGCGGTCCGCCCGGCTGAACCGGCTTCGGACCCATCCCCATCGCCTCAGCCCGGTAGAAGTGGCCACGGAAGGTGACGGACGACTCCGTCCAATAGCGCCGCATCAGCGTAATTGCCTCGTCGATCCGGCGGCCACGCTCCTCGAACGGAACCCCGAGTGACTCGTACTCCGAGCGCTGCCAGCCGACACCGACCCCGAGTCGCACGCGACCACCGGAGAGAACATCGAGCGTCGCTACCTGCTTGGCCACGAGCGCCGGCTGGCGTTGCGGCAGCACCAGCACCCCGGTACCGAGCCCGATCCGGCGCGTGACCGCTGAGATTGCGCCAAGCGTTACCAGCGGCTCCAGCAGCTCAGGTGCCGCCTGCCGGGTCTCGGACCGGCCCGGGATCGGGTGCCCCACCGTGACGTGCTCGAACAGGTCGATTTCGTCGTAGCCGACGTCTTCGATCGCGCGTGCCAGATCGAGGACAGCATCCGTGCCCCAGCGCTGGGCGGCGAGCGGGAACTCGACGGCGACGCGCATAGTCATCCTCCTCGGAAGTATTAGCATCGAGACGCTCTCACCCTGCCAGTCTGAGAACAGGGGAGCCCAGCTTTCCGCATCCGTCACTAGCCCCGAGTGTTGTCAACCCAGACGCGAAGGGGCCACTCATGAGACGAGTGAGGGGCACGATCCGTGAGATCACCGGGTGGCTCGAGGGATCCCAGCATACAGTGGAGCCCACAATATCGTGATGCCCGCATGTGAGGAACCGCACCCAGGGCTAGTGTCGATTTGGGTCTGCCAGAAACGACTACTCAATGAAACCATCGTGGCGGTGGTCGGTACGACAGGAGGCAGGCATGAACCGGAATCGCGTGTTGTGGATCGTGCAGGGACTGCTGGCGGCGTTGTTTCTCTTCGCCGGCGGGATGAAACTGCTCACCCCGATCGAGGCGCTCTCGATGATGTCGCCCTTCCCGGGTGAGTTCATCCGCTTCATCGGCATCTGCGAAGTGCTTGGGGCCGTGGGCCTCATCCTGCCGTACGCCCTGCGCATCCTCCCGGGGCTGACCGCGCTGGCGGCGGCGGGCCTGGTCGTGATCATGGTCGGGGCCACGGTGAGCACGTTAGCCATCGGTGGTGGCGTGCTGGCGGCGCCGACGGT
>JBJMPB010000114.1:0-2996 GCA_045803455.1 Gemmatimonadales bacterium
CCGCCCCAGGAGAGCACGTCCCACATGGTGGTGACCGCCGCCAGCATGGCGCAGGCGGCATCCACCGCGTTGCCGCCCTTGGCAAAGATCAGGGCCCCGGCGGTGGCGCCGAGGGGCTTGCCGGTGATGGCGAGCCAGTGCTTGGCATGTAGAGGAGGCTTCTGGGTCTGCGTCTGCTGCGCCCAGACGAGGCCGGAGCTCCATGAGCCGGCGGCGAGGATGAGGAAGAAGCGGACGAGCATGGGGGTCTCCAAGAGACGAGAACGGAGAGATCCTTCGCTGCGCTCAGAGCCTGCCCTGAGGAGCGCAGTGACGAAGGGATGACAGCCGGAGTTTCAGGCCGCTTCGCTGTGCTCAGCGTGACAACGGCTAGGCCCCGGTCGCGCAGGTGACCCTGATCTGCATCGGGGTATAGATACCGAGCGTCAGCAAGCCGACCAACTGGTTCACGAAGGTATGCTGGGTCTCGACCTTGGACACACCGCTGGGGCATTTGGAAGTAGTCGAAACCAGCTTCGGCGGGACCAGCCCGTAGATCCAGGACGAAGCAAAGGACTGGTCGATGACCACGGTCGACGGTGTCGCTCCTGTCTCAACGGTCGCGTGGTAGCAACCGCCCAGGAGCAGCAGTGAGACCAGGCCGAAGGCTCGGATCGAAGACGACATGTATCCTCCATACAAAAGGTGGCAAGGGAAGCTCAGCGTCACCGGTCGAATGGGTGACGTGAAACATCACGATCTGCCAGAATACTGAGGAAGACGGCGTGTCGCCAAGTAGGAAGGGAGGCTGTCTGTGAGCGTTCCTCTCGAAATCCCCTTGATTCAGGTCGCCGGGATCAGCGACCGCTCCGAGGCGCTGCTGCTCCAGGAGTGCGGCATTCGCTACCTCGGCTTCCCGTTGCGGCTGCCGGTGAATCGGGCAGACCTCAACGAGGCCGACGCCGCGGACATCATCCACTCGCTCCAGCCTCCGGCGCGCGGAGTGCTCATCACCTACTTGAACGAGGCCCGAGCGATTGCCGACTTCTGCCGCGCCCTGGGTGCCCGGACCGTGCAGTTGCACGGCGACATCGCGACTGCAGAGCTGGAGCGTCTCTGCGGGCTGGACCCCCAGCTCACCGTGATCAAGAGTCTGGTCGTCGGACGGCACCCCACATCCCTACTCGAGCGGCTCGCGGTCGAGTTGGCGCCGCTGGTGGACGGGTTCATCACCGATACCTACGCGCCCGAGACCGGCGCGTCGGGTGCCACCGGCCGAACCCACGACTGGACCGTGAGCCGGGGCCTGGTGCAGCTGTCGCCCAAGCCGGTGATCCTCGCCGGCGGGCTCACCCCGGCCAACGTGGGGCAGGCCATCGCCGTGGTTCGGCCGGCCGGCGTCGACGTCCACACCGGCGTCGAGGACGCGAGCGGGCGAAAGGACCGGGCCAAGGTGCTGGCATTCGTGGCGGAGGCGATGTCAGGATTCGCTCAAACCGGCGACACCCGGCGCATCAGCACGAGGTAAACGAAAAAACTGAGACCAAAGGTGACGAACCAGGCATAGGCATAAAGCAGGTCGAAGAAGTTCGGGTCTGCCACGCTCCCTCCCGGCGTCACCGCCGCGCGCGCGAAACCCGGCACCACCGGCAGTACCGCGACCACGAACGCGGCCACCGCCCGCCAGTTGACGCCCTTCGAATAGCTGTACGCACCTCGCTCCCGGAACAGGTCGTCCAGCACCAGCCGCTGCCGGCGCACGATCCAGTAGTCCGCGATCAGGATGCCGCCCAACGCGCCCATCAGGCTGGAGTAACCCAGCAGCCAGGTGAAGATGAAAGCCGCGGCGTCGGCGTAGAGCCTCCATGGCATCATGAGGACGCCGATCACCGCGGTGATGATTCCGCCGGTCACGTAGCTGATCCGCTTCGGACTCAGGTTGGAGAAGTCGTTCGAGGGCGAGACGACATTCGCGGCCATATTGGTGGTGAGCTGTGCCAGGAGGATCACCAGAGCCGCGAACACGATCACCCCCGCCCCGCCGATCCGGGCGATCAGCGCGACCGGATCCCAGATCGGCTTCCCAAAGAGCACGATCGTCGCACTGGTGACCACCACCCCGATGAACGCGAACGCCGTCATCGTCGTCGGGAGGCCCAGCGCCTGGCCCAGCATCTGGGAGCGCTGACTTCTGGCGTAGCGGGTGAAGTCGGGGATGTTGAGGCTCAACGTGGCCCAGTACCCCACCGAGGCGGTGAGGGCCGACGGGAACAGCGCCCAGAATGTCGCGTTGCCGCCCCGAAGCCGCTCCGACTCGGTCAGCAGCTGACCCAGGCCGCCGCCGACCCTGATGGCCCAGAGAAACAGGATGCCTCCGCCGGCGAGAAGCAGCGGGGCCGACCAGCTCTCCAGCTGCTTGATCCCCTCCGTTCCCTTGAGGATGATCATCACCTGGATCAGCCAGAACAGCATGAAGGTGATGGCGGGCCCGCTCGCCACCTCGGCCCAGCCTGGCCATGCCGCACGGAAGAGCGCGTTCAGCGCCACCCCGCCGATCCAGGTCTGGATCCCGAACCAGCCGCACGCGACGATCGCCCGGAGAAGCGCCGGTAAGTTGGCGCCACGCACTCCGAAGCTCGCCCGGCAGAGCACCGGGAACGAGATGCCGTACTTTGTCCCGGCGTGGGCATTCAGAACCATCGGCACGAGCACGATGCTGTTGCCCAGCAGAATGGTGAGCATCGCCTGCCACCAGCTCATCCCCTGCTCCATGAGGCCGGAGGCCAGGGTGTAGGTGGTGATCACCACGCTCATCCCGATCCAGAGCGCCGCAATGTTGTAGGTGGACCAGGTGCGTCGCTCGGGCGGCGTGGGGGCGAGATCGGGATTCCAGAGGGGACTTCGGGTGATGTCGTCGGGCCCGGCGGCTGTCCGCGTCACCGGAGCAGTGACGATGCCAGGGGACTAGGCCTCCGCACCCGCGTAGCCTTCGGTTACCTCGTGGCCGGAGCGGTAGT
>JBJMPB010000521.1:0-4171 GCA_045803455.1 Gemmatimonadales bacterium
TCTCACTCTTGGGCGACAACCGTCCACGCTGCGCCCGCAACCAGCTCTCCAGATCATCCACCAGCGGCTTGGATTGAGCCACGCGAGCAGAGCGTCGCTCGGCAGGCGGCCGGCCGATGATCGCGCGCTCGATCGCAAACAGCGCATCGATGCGCTTCACCGTCTCAATCGCAATCGGTGCCTTCTTCAACTCAGCCAGTTCAAAGAATGGGCGGCGCGCATGGACCATCCGAACACAATCGACGGGCTGCACTTCACAAGCACGCTGCCATTCGTCAGCGCCGTCCGGATACTGCCGCGGGAGCGTCGGACGATCCAAGCCGTTTAAGCTTGGCTGGAATTGTCTGGGCGGCTCCCGTGGAGGATCCGCCCGATGCCTTCTGGTCCGCGCCTTTGCCCTTCGGCGGCGCCGATCTGGACGATCCGCTCCGTCTCGGTTCGCACCCGCGACGGATCCGAGCGGCTCGACCATGCCTACCGCCGCCTTCTCAGCCTCGTCCCTTCCCCGTCCCCGCTCGGCCCGGATGACCCATCATCTGTCCCGGGCCGTGCCTCTGAACCCAGGAGATAACCGATGCGCGCCGCCATCTATGCCCGGGTCTCAACTGAGCGCCAGGAACGTCAGCAGACCATCGCCAGCCAGCTCTCAGCCTTACGGGACTGGGCCAGCACACACGACCATGTCCTGGCTGACGCCCATGTCTTTCGTGACGAGGGTTACAGCGGATCCCGCCTGGATCGGCCTGGCCTGGATGGATTGCGCGATGCGGTCCGCGACGCCGCCGTCGATGTGGTGGCGGTGTTCAGTCCAGACCGTCTGGCTCGCAAATACGCCTATCAGGTCCTGCTGTTGGAAGAGCTCCGGCGCGTCGGATGTGAGGTCGTGTTCCTGCACCATCCCATCTCCGACAATCCGAATGATCAGCTTCTGCTGCAAATTCAAGGAGCCATTGCCGAGTATGAGCGTGCTGTGCTGGCCGAACGGTTCCGGCGCGGCAAGCTCCAGAAGGCGCGGGACGGTCATATCATCAGCGCCAAGACACCCTACGGGTATCGCTACGAGACGCGGCGCGGGGCTCTGCCGGCTCGGCTCGTCATTGATGAGGCAGAGGCTGATATGGTGCGGCAACTCTATGCGTGGGTGGTCGAAGACGCATGCACTGTCCGCCAATGCATCAAGCGCCTCAATGCCGGGCCGTGGATCACACGATCGGGGCGGGCGCAATGGTCATCCTCGGTGGTTTATCACATTCTGACCGATCCCGTTTACACGGGCACCGCCTATGCGAACCGTTTCGAATACGTGGTTCCCAAGAAGCCGCGATCACGGGCTCCTCGTACGGGCGAGCGGACCTGTCGGCGTCCCCGTCCCCGTGAGCAGTGGATCGCTGTTCCCGCTCCGGCACTGATCAGCCAGCCGACATGGGACAGTGTGCAGGCAAGGCTCTCCCGCAATGCGCAGATGTCCTTCCGTCGCAACAAGAAGCACGATTACTTGCTGCGCTGCCTGCTCAAGTGCGGCACCTGCGGGCTGGGGATTCATGGGTGCTACTTTCCTGGCCATGGCGGTCGAGTGGGACGACGGTATTATCGCTGTGCGGGCGTGGATCCGCTCACATCTGGGCGAGAGACCCAGTGCCCGCGGGCCCGTATCGAGGCGGATGCTCTAGAGCAGGTCGTCTGGGATCATGTGGTCGGGCTTCTCAGCAATCCCGCCGAATTGCGAGCTCAATTCGAGCAGTTCCTGATCCAGGCGGCCTCCGGTCGGCAGGAGGATTCAGCCAGTCGTCGGCTGCAGGCGCGATTGGATCGGCTGAACCGCGCCGAGCCACGCCTGCTTGAGGCTTACCTGGCTGAGGTGATCAGCCTGGAGGAGTTGCACAGCCAGCGCACGGCCCTGAAGGATCAGCGCCGTTCAACCGAAGAGCAGCTTGAGCAGCATTGGCGCTTGCGGCAGCAGTGTGTTCAGGCTGAGGAGGCGCTGACGAGCCTGACAACCTTCAGTGACCGAATCCGATCCCGGTTGCAGACCGCCAGCGTCACGGAAAGACAGGCCATTCTGCAGCTGGTGATCGAGCGGATCATCGTCCATGATGGCTCATTGGAGATCCAGCATGTTATTCCACTGCGTGATCCAAGCCCCGGCACCACGATCGACTCAAACGGTAAGGTGGGATTGCGTTCGGATGGTCTGCGACCAGCAGGCGGCCAGTTGCACACCCTCATTGGCTCCCTCAGGCCGGGCCAGGCGATGATAAGCTGTATAGCCATCCACCTGCAGAATGCCGCGATAGCCTTCGAGATGACGGACCACGCAGTCCCCGGCTCGACTGTCCTCAAAGCGGTAGACCACGATCGGCGGATCGCTGCCGCCAAAGGGCCGGTCATCGCGCACATAGGCCCACAAGTACGCGGTCTTGGCCTTGCCTGCCCCGGGCGCCAGGGTCGGCAGGGTTGTCTCATCGGCAAAGATCCGCTCACCCTGCTTGATCCGCGCCAGGGCATGCTCGGCCAGGGGCTCGAGCTCGAACCCGACCTTGCCCATCCACTGCGCCATCTGCGAGCGCTCGATGAGAACCTGGTCGCGGGCGTAGATGGCTTCCTGGCGGTACAGCGGCAGGCCATCAGCATATTTTGACACGGCGATGTGCGCCAGCAGCGCCTCGGTGGGAATCCCACTGGCGATGATCCGGGGAGGCGCCGGGGCCTGGATGACGCCATCGCGGCCCTTGTAGACGTATTTGGGCCGGCGCGTGACGATCACCCGGAACTGCGCCGGCGTCACATCCAGCCGCTCGCAGACATCCTCACCGATCCGGATCCGCTCCAGCCCTTCGCAGCCCGCAGGATCGTCCGGCTCGACCACCACCTCGACCCGCTCAAGATGCGCCGCAAAGCCCTTGCGCGGGCGCGGCGGCCGCTTGGTCGAGCGCCCCGTCGCCTTGTCCCTCTCGGCCTCGAGGGCGGCTACACCGGTCTCAATCTCGTCGAGCGCGAGAGCATACTGATCGTCCGTCAGCCGATCCTGGCCGAGCCTCTCGGATCGGATGCCGAAGCGGGCCCGCTCGAGCATCTTCACAATGGCCATCAGCCGCGCGATCCGCTCCTCGGCGCCTTGGTTCACCTGCTCGAGATAGGCATTGCGCTGTTCCAGAAGCGCGGTCTTCTCGGCCATGGCACGCACCATCGCCTGGAGCGCGTCGACATCATCGGGAAGGGCGGAATCATGGGCCGTCATTGCGTCCATCAGAGCATGGCGAGACCGCCTGTCGAAGCGGATCGACGGCTCTGATTCATCATGCCGCAGGGACAACTATCCGACCGATTGCGGGGCCCTGACAGTCACGGCGTGCACCCGCTTCCAGTCCATGCCATCGACCAGAGCGAGCAGCTGGGCATGGTTGAGTTGCACCCGATGCTGACCGATCCGCGGCCAGCAGAAGTGCGCCTTCTCCAACCTTTTGCTGTACAGGACGACGCCCGTGCCGTCCCACCAGACGATTTTGACGCGATCGGCTCGTTTGGCCCGGAAGACGTAAAGCGCTCCGCTGAAGGGATCGGATCCGGCCTCGCGCACCAGCGCCAGCAGCCCGTCTGGCCCTTTCCTAAAATCAACCGGATGGCTGGCCAGGAACACCTTCACGCCGGCCGGGATCATGCCTGACGCACCGCCCGGAGGATGTTGACCAGATGGTTCTGATCAATATCAGGGCCAACGCGAACCACCACGTCAGCGACAACAATCTCGATCATCGAGGAGGATGTCGGCGTGACTTCGACAAATCCAAGTGGCGCCTCCGGCTCGTCGCGTCGGACGACGCCAGTCTCCAGCGCCTTGCGGCGCCAGCCGAACAGTTGTGCTGGCGAAATCCCGGCTTGCCGTGCGATGGCCGAGACGTTGGCGCCCGGCTTCAAGGTCTCCTCGATGAGAGCCATCTTGGCTTCAACCGACCAGCGCCGGCGAGGCCGATCGGGACCACCTTCCAGCCGGTGGGGAACGGCCTCCAGCACATGGAAGCTTCTATCCTCAGACATAGGCGCAGACATAGAAACTGACACCGAAAGCTCCTTGCTTCTGTGTCAGGAGAAATCGTTCATCACACCACGCCGCGCCAGATGTGGTCACCTTACCGCTTACAATTGAGCAGGTGTTCGCCAAGCTCAAGGCATT